>CAYWSC010000006.1:0-18007 GCA_964460695.1 Hadarchaeota archaeon (SeqCode) | reverse complement strand
TCAGGACTCCCGGGAATCTCCGCCAAGCAGAATCCGTCAAAGCCGCTCTCCCTAAGAAGCCCCATGAGCTCCCTCCACGGATATGTCTCGATGAAGAGATCCCTCATATGAACCTGCCGAATCCATTTCTGCAGCAACTTGAAGTTTGCTGCAACGGAGCCATTCTCCACATCGGTGTCATTCGAGTTCCAACATACGAACACGTTGTCATGATTACACGAATCCATGATCTCTCTCATACACTTCGGATCGCTCGTCCCCCTTCCATGGACCTCCACCCTGATCTCTATATCATAATCCTTCGCGAACTCTCCGCATTCCCTCAGCGCGGACGCAATCTGCTCAACAGTCTTCTCTCTCGGAACGCCGGCCTCCAACTGAAGGCCGTTCGGCCGGACCTTCACCTCCTCTGCCCCAACGTCCCGAGCCAAGACAACGTATCTCTTCGTCCCCTCTATGTTCCTCCTAACCTCCTTAGGGTCAAGAGAGTGGTACTCAAAGGCCGTTCCCAGCCCAACAAGCTTGATCCCGGACTTTTCGAACTTCTCCTTGACTGACTTCCGCTGCGTAGCTGTGAGGTTGTCCTCAACCCCGTGAGCATGGGTAGTTCTCAGCTCGACTCCTTCAAATCCGGTCTCCTTGCACCTCTCTATGAGAGTGTCGATGTCCCAGTCCTTCGCCATGTTATAGGTTACCAGGCCAAGTCTCACGTGCACACCAACCCGCGAGCCGATCAATAGTTTTAAACTCTATCCCCCCACAGCTTCCTCGGAGAAATTCGGTTGCCAAGCCCCTGGGAGCGCGTCATTCAGGCTCTCTACCACGAAGAGTCCGATAGGGTTCCCTGGGGCGGCGACAGCATTTCACAACCCACTGCGGACGCCGTTCTCAAAAGGCCAGCCCTGACCGGCATGGGGGGCAGGAATAGGGTTTTGTCTCTATTGTCGCGTGGGAAAATCGAGGAGGTTCGTCGAAGGCTGGTCGAGGACACCTATGACCTTGTACAGCGTCTCAGGATGGACCTAGTCGCCATTGGACGCCTGCCTGCCAAAGTCCGACCCAACGTCAAGATGCTGTCCCAGGATCGCTGGATCGACGGAAACAAGGTCTTCTATTCGACCAATGGGAACCTACTAAGCGTCGAACTCGACCCCGAGACGGGCTCTAGGAAGAAACACGACATGGCCGATCTGGAATCCCTGGTAGATGAGATGGAATCTGAGAGCTCCGAACTAGAAGAGCAAGCTCAGGCTGCCATTGACGATCTCTCGCCGCTTATCAGGAGGCTCAAGGAGGAGCTGCGCGTGGCCGTTCTGTTTCCCTGTTGGAACTGCTTCCTCACCCACCCAGACTGGCTGGCCACCTTTGTCAAGGCCTTCCACATTCGGCCCGACCTAGTAGAGAGATTCGAAAGAGCTGCTGCCAGGGAAGTCCTTGCTGTGGCGCCGGTAGCCATAGATTCGGGCTGCGACATAATAGGCATCGGAGGGGACCTCGCCTACCGGAAAGGCCCGATGATACCTCCAGAGATGTACCGCCGATTCATCCTTCCCCACATGAGAGAGGAATCCAGGATCGTTCACAAATGCGGCGGCTTCACCATGATAGCTTCGGATGGAAACCTCATGCCGATAGCTGACGACTACTTCCTAAAGACGGAAATCGACGCGGTGAGGGAGATAGAACCTGGTCCCATGGACAGACTCCAAGTAAAGGAAAGGTTCGGCCACCTCGTCTGTCTCAATGGAAATGTGGATTGTGGAAGAGTGTTAGGGCTCGGATCGAGCCGAGAGGTTGTCGCCGACACCCTCGACTGCATTGCCTCCTGGTCTCCGGGAGGAGGCCACATAATCAGTTCCAGCAATGCGATCAGCCCTGGCGTAAAGCCCTCCAATTTCTTCGCTATGTGGAAAGCGATTTCCAAGTACGGCAGGCGCTAATTTCGCGAGAATCGCAATCACATAGCGGTTGTCACGGGGACATTAGCCACATCGCGGCGCCGATTTTCAATGCCTGAGGGACAATTCTTGACGGTGTAGCGTATGGATGCCAAGAGGGCGCTCTTCCTGTTTGCGTTCATTCTCCTCGCCCTGTCCCTAGGCTACATCCTGAACAAGGCACACGTGCTACACCGGAAGATTCACGGGGGCAAGCGAAAAATCCCCATCACCACGTGACCCTGCAGCCCTCGATTAGTAGCCGACTTCCTGAGCAAACTCCTTCCCCGTCCATAAGAATTTTCTAGCAAGAGCGATACTGGGTTGCCGTTGAAGCTGGACAAGGCTTTCCAAGAGAGATATCACAGGCGGCACGGATTGATTGAAAGAATCGACTACGTCTTTACCCGGACAGTCACCCTAGACGGGAAACGCTACAAGCAGGGAGCCGTCTTTTTCTCCGTGGAGAAGAGTAAGGAGGGCGGCTGGAGCTTCCTGGGCCGGCACTTCAACAGCATCCAGGGTGCCAAGAAGGAGGCTAGGAGGTACTGCAACCAGGCCGCGACCCGTCTGGATGCAGACTCGTAGCACCTAGCGTCAGCCGCCGCCTGGCTGAATCCTAGCGTAGTTTCCCTCCTCATCCTTCCGGAAGAACTCGCGGCCCTCGTCGTACGTTATAGTGACAATCCCGCTCTCGAAGTCAA
The DNA here is from genome assembly GCA_964460695.1 of Hadarchaeota archaeon (SeqCode). Classification (GTDB taxonomy): domain Archaea; phylum CAYQAE01; class CAYQAE01; order CAYVLA01; family CAYVLA01; genus CAYWSC01. Next base: position 15,366 of record CAYWSC010000006.1, on the reverse strand, counting down.
CGTCGACGTCCACTACGTAGTCTTCAAGGACCCTTGTCTCCAGCCCTCGCTTCTCTACTGACTCCGCCAGGGCCTCCAAGGCCTTGAAGGCCTCCTTCATCTTGAATCTGTCGAAGGCATGCCTGGACTTGTACCTCTTCTTGAGTATGTTGGCGATCTCGCTGCTGCCGCTCTTCTTCCTACCGAAAAGCCCCAACTTATCACCTCTTTCTCTCTTCTTCGGCTTGCCGCCTCCCGTTGCTGGCCATATTCATAGAATATAAATGACACGGAAGGATCGTGCCCAGGGGGCCAACTATCTGTTTCCGTCCAGGATCGTGCCTGGTCCGATATGCTCCCTATACCTCTTCCGAGACGTCTTCGAATCGGAGAATGCTCTCCCTTCGGAGAAGGAAAAAGGGATCTCCCGGTGACGTCTCATGGGCTGGGACATATCTTTCCACAAAGAGTCCTACGAATTCATCGGTCTCGTCGAGAAGGTATCCCAAGGCTTCAGCCCTCTCTGGAATACCTCCTTCTACCTCCTTCAGGAAGGAGATTCTAACGAGCTTCCTCCTCAACCACCAACCCCCTAACACCTCCTCAGCCATTCTAAAAGCTGGGTCTATCCGAACGGAGATCTCCCTGCGGCTATCGCAGGGAGCTTGCATTTAGAGAGTCAAGGCGTGGTATCTGCCGTAATCTGACTTCTGAGGAACTGCAATATCATGACCTGTTCCCCGTTCGCCTTCCCCGTCTGCTCATGGCAGTGGCAATCGGCACAAAGATTAACGGCAGAGCGACAAGACCCGTACCGGGCAATTCCGAGAGAGAACTGTTTAGCCTGAGGGGGTACTTCGCGAACTCCTTTGACGGGCCGTAGTTACCCTTCTCGTACTCGTGCTTGGCTCTCGAGAGAAAGATTTCGTACCTATGAGTGTCCAATCCAAGGCCCCTCGCCTGCTCGATGAGGCTTTCAGCAGTTTGGATGTAGCTCCAAGCGACCTTCTTGTCAAGACTGGCCTCGAAACTCTCTATGACGGATACTAGAGATGGCAGTTGGTCCGGCTCGGCAGACTGGAATATGGAGCGAATCTCCGATAAGTTCCTTTGCTCGGCGTCGAGAACAACTCCATACTGCTCTGATTCCTCGATCTTCGCCTCCAGATCCCTGATCATCTCTCCCACGGTGATTATCTCTTCGATCTGGTTCCAAGCCCTGTCCACTAGGAATACGGCGAGGGTAGAGTTCTCTGCACTGCCGGCAGCAGCCAACCCAGTGGCCTCTCTCAGCAGCTCATCCGGTTGCCTGGCGGCCGATCCGAGCTCGCGGGCCCGCTCCAACTGTAGGCTGGCGCGTTCAATCAGCCCGTTGACCTCCTGAGCTGTGAGCGGATTGATCAGCTCAGGATTGTAACCCCCCCGTTCGAGCTTCTGCGCGACTAGGGCGACCTGAACCAGCCCAAGCATGTCCACTCCGCCGGCTCCGAGAGTTCCCCTGAGGGCCAAGATGCTAAAAACGGCCCGCTGGCAGCCGTATATGAGGGGTCGATACTGGGCTAGGAGTATCCAGTTACGAGATATCCGAGCATAGTCGGCGCCCTCCGTATCTCTACCATCGACGTATGTGGCCAGCAGGTGCCTTCCCTCCAGGATTCTCGGCAGCTGCCATATCCTCTTCAGGTAGGTGTTGCAAAGCCTCCGCATGTGTCGTGTCTCCACAAGACCTCTCTCATTCGCCATTATCAGGAATTCGAGCCCAATGGCAGCGTGGCTTATATCCTCGCTTCCAGAGCCCCCGACGACGTAGCTCCAGGTGTACAGGTCGTCATCCTCGTCCAACCTCATATGGCTGATCACGTAGTTCGCCATCTGCCTCGGCCTCTCGTAGTAGGAGGCATTTCCCGTAACGTCTCCGAGGACCATCTCCACCCTTCCCAGCGCGCAGAACCTGTTCATGATGGGACCTATGTCGGACGACAGGTCGTCCCAGTAGTATCCCTCATGGGGCGAAACCTGGGTCCAGGCCGGCCTGTGGCGCTTGATCAGCCGGCGGATTAGATCCACATACCGCGACGCCTTTTGAGCCAGATATGGGTCTTGGGACAGCTGTGGGTCGCTGAGGATCAGCTGCGCCGCCTCGATTATGGGTAGCCCGATGACGCCGTCCCATACGGTATACTCCCTGTAGTCGTACCTAGGGTTTCCCCAGCTCTCATTGTAGTTTCCCCATGCGGGAATGCCGTCTCCATTTACGTCGGAGTAATCCACAAAGTAGTCAGTAATGTTCAGGGCCCACCCAAGCCACTTGGACTCGTGGGTCAGTCGGTAGGCTATCAGACATGCCCGGGCTTGATACTGCCAGCCCCAAGCCATCGCGCCAGGGTCATAGGGCTTGGCCGATCTCTGCGACAGAAAGTAGGAGAAGGCTCTGGGTCCGAAGTCAGAGAGGATTTCGAATACTCCTTCTGAGCCGACGATCGGTCCGCTGCAACGAGCAACGCCAGCACCGAGGCTAACAGCCACCAGCACTACGACCAGTCCTCTCGCGGATAGAAGCGATTTCCCGTTGACCCAAGACCGGCTGGCCATCGACCCGCCTCCAGTCTCGGACAGCCCGGCGCAGGCAACAGCCTGCGTGAAACGCACTAGAACCTTCCCTTCCACCGGCCTCTGCTGCTCTGCCAAGAATCGCCGCGACCTCTAGAAGAGGAGTAGCCCCCGTACGAACGCCTTCGGTCGGGATAGGTCCTCTCGGAGATATTGTTGCCTGTGTTCACCTCACCGATCTCCTGCTCTGCCTGGTCTATCTCCCCGTATCGCCCGACGTTCAGCCTGATGCTCCCTCTGAAGAGGGATGTGTAGCCGTTCTTGATCGCGTAGGTCGACCCCTGGTCGACTCTAGATATGTTCTCGTCCCAGAGAGCCAAGTAGACAGTTCCCGTCTCATCTCCAACGAGAACGTCGGTCACGGTGTGGATCTTTCCGTCGTTGAGGCGAACCTCCCTAACGTCTCCAGTTTCAAGCACCTTAACGACCACGTTGACCTTGCGAGAACTTGGCCCCAGGTCGGCAACCTTTGTCCAAACCTCCTCCATATCTACCACTCTACCGTGCGCTCAAGACAGAAACAGGCAGCGATTCCTCCGGCAAATCCGCGTCACGCCGCCATTCGATCCGCCAGCAGCGTCTCAAAGGGACAACTTCATCTTCAAAGCCGTTCAGAATCAGCGGCTCCAACGGTGAAAGGCCTCTAAAACCGCCACCCATTCAGTCCTTCGCCCTCTTCACCCGTGAGGCGACAAGATGCGCCCATTCGAGTTCTCTTAATACCCACCGTCGCGATCTCCTTAAAAAAGTATCCTACTTCTATCTCTCCCAACGGAACCATAACCTATGGCGATCATCTTCGGATCACTTCTTCCTCCAGAATAGATAGGTGAATGCCCAGGCAATGGCTGCAAGGGCTATCAAGGCTCCGAGGATCTTCAGCTTGTGCATGAGAACCGGGGCCGCCGATCTTATCCTCGCCTCTCTGTAGACGGCCTCGCTGTGAGCCACGGCGTTCTTGGCATACATCTTGAAGACAATCTCGGAATCCTTCTCGAAGCCTGAGATGGTTGCCTTCACCAGTCTTGAATTGGTTGAGTTGACGACGCTACCCACCCGGTACGGTCCTCCTTTCTCTGCGAACCAAACCGCGTACTGAGTAACCTTGTCCTCCTCTGGATTGGCTTTCCACTGGAGGGTCACCTTGTAGCTGCCATCTGGTGTCCTCTTTATGCGTCTCACGCGAAAGTATCTCGGCTTGGAAGGAGTTGCAAACGACAAGAAGCGGCTAACGTTCCTCTGCAAGAGTTGGAGCCTGTGCTCCAGGTCTTCAATCTTGTCCATCTGGGTTGCGGTTCTCCTCATTAGGGTCTCTATGACCCGGCCTTTGATCTCGAGATCATGCTCGAGAGCAGCAACTCTGTCTTCTAGCGTCTGATTTCCGGCCGTCTGGTTTCGGCCGGCTTGGGCATGGACACCGGGCGAGGCCATCAGGGCCCCCAAGATCAAGGCGAGCCAGATGAACGCTGGAAGACTCGTTCTGGCCATGTGATCACCTACTGAGCCCAAGACCCCCGATATTTAGATTATTCCATCCTAGACGCGAATCCATTCTGCCGTTGAATATAAAAGCGGGGACGCGGCTCAGAGAGCCATGAAACTGTTCTGGGCTGATAAAGACACGCCCGACGAACTGAAACCGGGCTTGAGGGAGCTCGAAGCGGAGTATGAAGTGTCGAACAAGGCCTCACCCGGGAGGGTGGAGGTTCGTTTCCACCGGTCAGAAGAGGAGGCACGTCTTGACGTAAAACCTGAGGGCCATGGAATCGACGTCATCTATGACACGCCAACGAGAGCCTACAGGGCGGTCGGCCGTCTACTCTCGATGGATCGGCCTGAAGCCTTCCAGGAGACAGCCCCCTTCTCCACCTTTGGAATAATGCTGGACTGCTCCAGGAATGCCGTTGCCCGCGTCGATGCACTGAGAGGATGGATGAGAAAGCTTGCGCTACTCGGATACGACATGGTCATGCTCTACATGGAGGACACCTATGAGGTTCCCGGAGAGCCGTTCTTTGGATATCTCAGGGGTCGCTACACGCAGGGAGAGCTCGGCGAGATTGGTCAGTATGGAGCCAAGATGGGTATAGAGGTGATCCCCTGTATCCAGACCCTTGGCCACCTAGGACAGCTACTTAGGAGGCCCCCCTACCGAGACCTCTCCGACACCGGCTCCATCCTCCTAGCAGGACACGAGAAGACATACGATCTGATACGAAAGATGATACGGGCAGCCTCGGCGCCCTTCGCAACTAGGAGAATACACATAGGCATGGATGAGGCGCACAGCCTGGGCCGAGGCAGGTATCTAGATCTGTTTGGGTATAGGAGGAACTTCGACATATTCAACGAGCACCTCTCAAGAGTCGTCGAGATATGCAGAGAACTCGGTCTAGAGCCGATGATCTGGAGCGACATGTACTTCAGAATGGGCTCCAAGACCGGCGACTACTACGACACGGACTCAGTGATACCCGACGACGTGGTCAAGGCCGTTCCGCGAGGAGTTAAACTCGTGTACTGGGACTACTATCATGACAATAAGGAGTTCTATGTCGAGTGGATAAGAAGGCATAGAAGTCTGGCCGGCGAGCCTGTCGTGGCGTCGGGCATATGGACCTGGCAGAAGCTCTGGTACGACCACTTAACAACGGTGAAGAATGCATCGCCATGCATAGAGGCCTGCAAGGAAGAGGCAGTAAGGGACTTCTTCTTCACGCTTTGGATGGACGACGGAGCGGAGTGCGATATCCGGTCGGCCTTCTGTGGTCTTACATGGGCATCAGAACTCGCATACCGTGGAAAAGACGACCAGTCCTCTGCAGCGAGGATCTTCCACACGGTCTGTGGCGGAGACTATGATTCCCACATCCTCGCCTCACAGATCGAGCATCCGCCCAAGGCCGGGAGACACTCAGGCATGGCCAGAGGATTCCTTTGGGACGACCCGTTGCTAGGCCTCTTCATGAGAAGATTTGAGTCTGCCGACGAGCCGAGCCTTGAAGAGCTCTCCAACGACTACTTCCAGCTTGCAAGGAGGCTATATGATTCGCCTAGGGGATGGGACGCGGGAAGCATTGATCATGTCGCACTTGCGGCTGAGACCATCGGGCTCAAGATTCGACTCAGGAAGGAACTTGTCGAGGCGTACGGCCACGGCGATAGGAAGAGGCTTGCCCAGATCGCGGAGACACTTCTGCCCGAGCTTAAAGAGAAGGTTAAGGCGCTTTGGTCCTCTCACAGGGATCTCTGGCTCTCCCACAACAAGGCCTTCGGCTTCGAAGTCCTGACCATCCGGTACGGTGGACTGCTCCTCAGGCTCGAAGAAATAGGCAGTAGAATTGAGGAGTACGTTGCCGGAAGAATATCTGCGATAGACGAGCTCTCCGAGCCGGCGCCTGCACTCCCACACGTCTCCGCCTATAGAGGCGTGGCAACTTCTTCGTCGATACTCTAGGACCTACTGAGACGACGAGAGAGGCCTGCGGATGGGCCATCAGAAAGCACTAGTTATTAGTCCACCGGACCAGCTATCTCCGATGATGTGCCGTGCGCATGTCACGGTACGGGGGCGAGTTCAGGGAGTTGCTTTCAGATATTTCACCAAGGAAAAGGCCAACTCTCTCGGGGTAAAGGGATGGGTTAGAAACCTTCCAGACGGAAGAGTTGAGTGCGAACTGGAAGGACGAGTGGACGCGGTGAAAAGCCTGATCGACCTTCTACGGGAGGGTCCTAGGCTTGCCAAGGTAACCGGTTTGGATGTTGAGTGGCTCGAATACTCCGGGAGATACAACGACTTTCGAATAGTATTTTGACTAGGCTGCCCGGCACAGAGAACTGACAGGGGGTCGCCTCTACTGCGATACGCCCAGCGAGATTTGCTGCTGCTCGCACCGGCTACCTAGCGTTGTCATCCTTGTCAAAGCCCCGAAATTCTCCGGTAGCGGTAATTGTCCGGTAATATCTATATCCACGGCCCTCCGACCGAAGCGGGATCTCGTTGACAGTTAGATTTGGCCTCCTCGGAGTCGGATCCATCGGCCTGTCGCTTGTCAACAAGCTGGATCCAAAGAGTTACGAATTGGTCTGCGCCGTAGACACCGACCCTTCCAAGGCGGGCAAGACCGTTAGGGATCTCGGCGGCCCTCCTGAAAGCGACGTGGAGGTCGTGCAAGCTCTCAGACGGGAGGCGGCAACCGCCTGCGACGTGTTCGTACAAACAACGACTTCTAGGTTTGAGAGTGCATACCAAGACCTGGTAAAGCTAGCCTCTTGGGGCTGCGATGTCGTTTCAACGTGTGAAGAGCTCTCCTATCCTTTTCTGAAGTACCCTGAGCTATCATCGGCCCTGCACTCCGTGGCACAGGACTCGGACTCCTCCGTCCTGGGAACAGGCATAAACCCTGGCTTCCTAATGGACGCCCTCCCGTCATTCCTCTCAACGGCGTGCAGCGATGTTACGGCGGTGAACGTTACGAGGCGTGTGGACGCATCACGGAGGAGGGAACCCCTACAGAGGAAGGTCGGACTCGGACTTGCTCCGGAGACCTTCAAACAGATGGCTGAGGACGGACAGCTTGGCCACGTGGGACTATTCGAGTCCTGCGCGCTAGTAGCTGACTCGCTCGGCTGGAGTCTCTCCCGAATCGGCCAGAACATCGAGCCACTCCTGGCCGAGAGGGATATGAGGACGAACTACTTCAAGATTCCTAAGGGATGCGTCAGGGGGCTCAGACAGACCGCGGTAGCCAAATCTGATGCCGGAGAGATATCCATGTGCCTGGAAATGGCCGTGGGGACTATTGATCTAGATGAGGTGCGAATAGAAGGACAGCCTACGATAAGATACAGGGCCGAGGGAGGTGTCCACGGAGACGCTGCCACAGTTTCCCGCCTCATATACGGGATGGACGTTGCTCCAATCCTAGCTCCTGGGCTCTTGACAGTACTAGACATCCCCACGTCAAGATCCCTTCGCAGGCAGAAAGGAGTGAGACTTGAGGGGAACGCCAGCAGGTTGTGAGGCAGCCGAGGGGGAATGATGGTGAACCGACGAGAAGAGAAACACTACGAGGAAAAGACGAGCAGATCTCGGGCCCTTTTCCAGAGGGCGGGGAGGCTCATACCTGGAGGGGTCTGCCACGCCATCAGGTACTTCCACCCGTATCCCTTCTTCGCGGAAAGGGCCTCAGGCCCGCGGATCTGGGATGTCGACGGCAACGAATATGTCGACTTTTGGATGGGACACGGTGCACTCATCCTCGGGCACAACCCTCCTAACGTGGTCGAGGCACTACGGGAACAGCTTGGTTTCGGCTGTCAGTGGGGCACGGTTAACGAGTTGGAGCTTGACCTTGCCGAAATGGTGGTCCGTCTGGTTCCGTCCGCTGAGATGGTCCGATTCTGCAATACCGGCGCAGAGGCGACCATGTACGCATGTAGACTAGCTAGGGGATACACGGGAAGAGAGAAGATTGCAAAGATGGAGGGTGGTTGGCACGGATTCAACTCCGATCTTCTCTACTACGTTCACGGACCATTTGAGGCGCCCGAGAGCCTCGGCCTCGTCCCCGCTAGAGACAAGATAGTACCACTTCCGTTCAACGATACAGAAGAGACGTTGGCACGGCTCCAGGAATACAAAGACGAGCTGGCCGCGGTTATGGTGGAACCCGTCCTCGGCAGCGGCGGTTTCCTTCCAGCCGACCGGCAATACCTTCAGGCGCTGCGAGACATGTGCAGTGAAATCGGCGCGGTTCTGATATTTGACGAGATAATCACCGGCTTCCGCATCGCGCCAGGCGGAGGACAGGAGTACTACTCTATCAAGCCAGATCTGACGTGCCTCGGCAAGATTCTCGGAGGAGGACTGCCCATAGGAGCCGTAGCCGGGGCCTCCGAGATCCTCAAGCTCTCCAACACCACAGGTCAACCAAAAGGGTCGAGGGTGGCGATCGGTGGCGGCACGTTTTCGTGCAACCCTCTGAGCATGAGGGCGGGGCTCGAGACGTTGACATATCTTGACTCTCACAGATCAATATACGAGAAGATCTCTGTCCTAGGGAAGAAGATTCGCGAAGTCGTCGAGAACAGCCTCGAAGTTCCAGGTAGAACCACGCGCTGCACGGGGACCGGCTCCCTGTTCAGAGCGCATTTCCTAAAGGATCCCGCTGCCCAGCTACGGTCAGCTAGAGACGTCCATACAAACGCAGATATCGTGGCGCGAGAGGAGGTGAGACTAGCGCTCATCAACAGGGGGATCTTCACGGTCGAGGGGGGAGGCATGGTTTCAAGCTCGCATGGCCGAGACGAGCTCAAGCTACTCCAAGAGGCTTGCGAGGACGTATCTGAGACATCCGTTGGATCCTAGGCTCGACAATTCGCTGCGTGCACTTTCCTCGGCAGATTTATAAGACCAAAGGACTCAAGCCCAGGCGGATGACGGTAAAGCGAAAGATGCGACCTCGAACCATTAGTCCTACGGAGAGAAAATACCTCTCGATAAAGCGCAAGGGCTTCCCTAACTGCCAGGGGACGTTCCCCGACTGCCCCCAGGAGATCGACCCTAAGAACCCTCCGAGGATGTGCCGCATCTGTCCCTATTTCAAGTGAGAACGAACCGCGGGCCAGAGCATGTCTGCCCAGCCCCCGATGCAGACCCAGCCACCGCTGCGGCAAGAACCTAGGGAGATTGGGACACGTAAGAGGCGCGGAATGGCCCGCGTTCCAGTTCTCGAGAGTCTATGCATTGCATGTGTATTGTTGGGCCCTCTGGTGTTCCCTCCGCAGGTGATATGCGTGACGAACTTTCAGTTCGCATTGTACATAGACTCTGCAAACGGGAGCGATCTGAATGACGGAATGAGCCCGTCTTCTCCCTGGAGAACGCTTTCTCGGCTGGAGAGGGTGCAACTAGTCCCCGGAACCGCCGTATTGCTGAAACGAGGATGCACCTGGCGGGAGAAGCTTGACATCGCCTGGTCAGGATCTCCCGGGAACCCGATCCTCTTCGGGGCATACGGCGAGGGAGAACGGCCCCTCCTCCTCGGTTCTGCGAACTGCAATGACCCTTCTAACTGGACTCTTCTGGACAATGGTCTGTGGGCCACGGCCCCGGACTCCTTCCCTGCAGACGTCGGATTCATACTCTTCGGAGGCGAGCACCAGGAGAACGTGGGGTTCAAGCACCTGGATCCGTCACAGCTCTCCTCCGAGAGGGACTTCTACTACGACGAGAAGAACAGACGCGTCGTCGTACGTTGCAGCGAGAATCCAGCGAAAAAGTACGGCACAGTAGAGGTGGCATACTCAAGGAGCAACGCCGACCACCTTATCAAGGTGCGTGGGGAGCACGACATCATAATCGACGGCCTTGAGCTCAAGTACTTCAACTCCCACGGAATACAGATGTCGGGAGGGGTCAGCCGCATAGTAATTCGCAACTGCAAAATCACCTTCGGCGGCGGCCAGATCCAGCACGGATCCGTTCGATACGGAAACGGGATAGAGTTCTGGGAAAGCGCCCAGGACTGCCTAGTGGAGCACAACGTCGTGGGCCAGATCTACGACGCTGCGGTCACCAACCAAGGGCTTAGTACAAACCAGCAGCGAAACATTACCTACAGATGCAACGTGCTTTTCAACAGCGAGTACCTGTACGAGTATTGGAACCGCGACAGAACCTCCCGGACCGAGGACACTGGCTTCTTCAATAACACCTTGATAGGCGCGGGTTTTGGCTGGTCACACCGGCAACGCCCCGATCCGTCAGGCCACGGCCTGAGCTTTCATAAGAACACGGCGCAGGTGAAGAACTTCAAGGTAAGCAGCAATCTCTTCGTTAACGCCACCGAGTGCTGTGTCTTCATCTCCAAGGTCTGGACAGGAATAGAGGAGCTGGAGCTGAGCCGCAACTTCTACTGCCAGCTCCCTGGGAGAAACGTCGTAACGTTCATGGGAAGGGGTTACGACGCGTCGAGCTTCGAAGCCTACAAGAGCGAAACGGGCAAGGACATCCACTCGAAGGTCGTCGATCCTGGCAAGGCCCGTGAGCTCGAAGAATCGATAAGACGGCACTGCCTATCTGGCAGGCAGCAGCAATACGCCGTACGACAATCAGAGCCCCCCTCAAAGGATCTCTGGATATACAGGGACGGTTTGGAGGATGGATGGGCTCTAAGACTGAACCGAGCAACAGCTGAGACAATCACCAAGGATGATTCACAGAAGGATCTGTGCGAAAAGATCTCCTTCGAAGGATTTTGCTCGGTCCAGTTTTCACTCGAAAGCCCGTCGAACATAGGTGCATGGATGTACGACTCGGTTGCCTTGAGCATGAAACTCGATCAAGCCCACATAGACGACATTCTGCTGTCGAAAACCGGTCCGGGAGCAGGCGCCCCTCCTACACACCTGCTAGAAATGGCGGAGTCTGAATTGATCCGGGATGGATGGAACAGTCTCTCCATCCCGATCGATAGGCTCGGCTGGACCTTCGGATCCCAGCTTCAATCCTTGAAGCTTGTGATCCTGGGAAATGGAACCATCTACCTCGACGATGTTCGCCTATTGGCCGATGAGCAAGCAGGGGCTCTCGCCGCCGCTGCAATAGGTGCGATAGCGGTCGCTGCCTCCTCCAGATCGACCCGACGATCTACATCGCTTCGAAAAGGTCGTCGAAAAACCTCTTGGTGAGCTCGGCATCCTGAAGAGGGGTTCTCGGCCTTATTTCTAGGACTGCAGCACCGCTGAAGCCCTCTTCATCCAGACATCTGAACAGGTAGCGCCAATCCTCTCTGGGTATGATACCGGTACCCGGGACGTAGTGATCCATTTCACCTAGGGTGTCTTGGATGTGTAGATGGCAGATGTGTTTTCTCAGGGAGTCGACGAATGACTTCATTGGATCCGGCGTGAAGTAGACATGGCCTACATCTAAGCAGATCTTGAGTCCCTCGACGTTTTCAAGTGCGCGCTCCAGAACGGGTAGGGCTCCGTTTTCCAAGGCTATTGTCACATCCCTCTCCCGAGCATAGTCAACGACCTCTTGAGCGAATGCGAAGTCCGGATTCTCGCCAAGCCTCATGTGCCCAGAGTGAACTACAACTACATCGCTACCAGTTTCGGCTGCAGTGTCGATCTGCATCTTGTGATTGTCAAACGTGTCGGGTCCGCCGCCGTGAATACTGGACTCCATGTCGGAGAGCAAGGCTCTAAGCCTAGGCCTGAATATCGGGTCGAATAGGTTCTGCTCTTCAAACCAATTCGGCCAGATCTCGACGCCGTACCCAGCCTTCCTGATCTGGTCCACAACCCTCTCCAGACTCCCAACAGCATGGTAGTGAAAGTAGTTCCACAAGCTGATCCGGTACTTGAGCTCCATGGACGCCCAGACCACTCCCTAGTTATAACTCTTCGCAGGAAGCTTGCTGTGAGGCTTCGGGCGAGAAGACAACTAACAACACATCCCCCCTAAAACTCCCTTTTTCAACTCTTCTATCCGACGAGACCCGGTCTCTATGCGCTCCTGTCTGATATGTGGCGGTAAGCTGATCCGAGAGGAAGACCCACCTAGAGAGTGGTCTTCACTTAAAGACAAGGCTACGTACAGGTGCCAAGGCTGCGGCGTAACCTGGCTATACGCGAAGAACCTCAACTGCCCGGTCTTGCTCCGAAGGCCTTCTTCTCCGGACACGGGCAGAGGCAGTAGAGCCGCCAGCAGGGCCAGGCGCGCACGAGTCCCCCGGCTCAGCCCCGGCGCTCAAGCCCCTCGATAAAGCGCGGTATATCTCTTAGGCTGCGGATCGCTGGGACATCTGGGTCGGAAAACGCCCCCGATCTGTCTATCAGCACACCCTCCATGCCCGCCTCCTTGGATCCCCGAACGTCTGCAGTTGGGGAGTCGCCCACCATTAGGCAACTCTCTGGCTCGGAGCAGATGGAGTCTGCCGCCAGCTCGAAGATGCGGCGATCTGGCTTCCTGAATCCGACTGCCCCAGATATTATGATCTCGTCGAAGTATCCAACTATGCCCGTCGTGTCCAGGTACCACAGTATTCCATGGGGCTGTGCATTGGATACTAGGCCAATCTTCTTGTGGGGCTTGAGAGCGCGGAGGGCTGGTAATGAGTCTTCGTACAGCTCATCGTTCTGGCTGTGGGGCTGGAACCTGCCCCATATATACGCATCTATGATTTCTTCATCGTTCCTCAGACCGATCCTCGGAAAGAATTCCCTACAGAACTTTCTCAGACTTATCTCCAAACCCGTTTTGGAAAGCTCCTCGCTTCTCGACCTATAGGAGCTCTGGAAGATTTGAAAGAACTCCTCAAAGGGCGGCAGGTCCAAGCCAAGTCTCTCAAGCGCCCGATAACCACCCATAACCGTTTCTGTCTCTGGTATCTTACGTTTCTCGTAGAAGAGGGTGCCTCCGAAGTCGAACAGGACCGTGTCTATCATCCAATAGCAGGTCGTCACCTTATTGTTATCTCTTCTCTTTTTCCCATGTATTCGTCGTCAGAAAGATTATCTTTTTTAGGAAATCCTTCATGGAAGCAAGGGTGTTATCTTGCCCAAGCTCGCCTTCTTCATCGATGAGGAGCTCCATAGGAAGCTCAAAGAGAGAGCGGCTTCGCAAGGAAAAGAGCTCTACGAGTTTATCAGAGATGTCCTTCGCAAGGAGGCTAGGTCCGGCCGAAGGCTGGATGAATACCCCGCGAGAGACATGATCCTTGGCGAGGATCAGTCTGAGTAGGGATCTGGGGGCTGATGCTGGTTTTGATAGACGAGAGGATAGCCGAGGTTGTAGATGACCTCTGGATCGTCGACACCCACGAGCACCTCATGGCCGAGCAGGAGAGGCTGAAAAAGAAGATAGACCTCTTCTACCTCTTCCCCCACTACGCATCCTCGGATCTTGTTTCCTCGGGTATGCCACAACACGTTCTCGACTCGATTAGGAATACTGCTATTCCGCTCCGAGACAGGTGGCAGATGTTTGAGCCGTTTTGGAGATACGTGAGGACCACTGCTTATGGCAGAACCCTGATAGAGGCGGCGAGACGCCTTTTCGGGATTCACGACATAAACGATGAGACGTACGAGGAACTGTCTGAGAAGATCGCGCAGTCGAATCGTCCAGGGTGGTACAACTACGTCCTCAAGGAGGAGGGGAGGATTGAGGTGTCCCTTGAGTGTGGCTCATCCACAGATGTCGATAAGTCCTTCTTCGCCCCCGTCGTCAACTTCGAGGAGTTCTTGATCCCAAGAAGCAAGCCTGACCTGGAGCTTCTCGCCCAGAAAACCGATTCGACCATCCACTCCCTCGAAGACCTTGAGCGTTCCTTCGAATGGGCCTTCGAAAGGGCGCTGGAGGGAGGAATGGTCGCTGCGAAGATAGGCCTTGCCTATTCGCGTCCGCTTCGGTTCGAGAAGGTCTCCCGCAGAATGGCTGAGGACCTTTTCTCTAGGATCTACCGGGACTTGGGCCACGGACTTTCCTGGCAGGAGGCCCGGCCCCTCCAGGACTACCTGGTACACCGCCTCGTACAGATGTGCATCAAGCGCGATCTCCCCATTCAGATACACACCGGGATTCAGGAGGGTAATGGGAACATTATTTCGAACTCCGACCCGACCCTCCTCACCAATCTCTTCCTCGAGTATCGGGAGGCGAAGTTCGACATATTCCACGGCGCCTACCCATACTGCAGCCAGCTGGCTGTCCTAGCCAAGAACTTCCCGTGCGTCTACGTGGATCTCTGCTGGCTCCACGTTATATCCCCTTCGGTCTCGAAGAGGATGCTTCATGAGCTGATTGAGACTGTGCCAAGCAACAAGATCTTAGCCTTTGGAGGGGACTACGTCATCGTCGAGGGAGCCTATGCCCACTCTAGAATCGCTAGGAGGGTGGTCGCAGAGGTTCTCTCAGAAAAAGTCTCCAGCGGATACGTCTCCAGGGAAGATGCCCTCCAGCTAGCAGGGGACCTGCTCAGAAACAACGCTTGGAACCTGTTTGGCCTGGAGGAGAGGTGGAAGAGGTCCACCGACAACCAGCCTTGAACCCCGTCGCCTAGGCACATGGGTCGATTATGCCTGAGACCGGAGCCCCCTCCGTCTCCTCCGGCAGCCCCCTCTGCCTCTGGAAGATGGATCCCATGAGCACTGCCAAGCCAAAACCGCCCAGCATACCGATCAAGAGCATGGTGACCGGATCGCTTGAGAGCAGAGTGCTCAGAGCCTCCGTAGCGGCTTCTAGTAGAGATGTCGCCAACCACACCTCACACACCGAGACCCAGGTTTGGGGTGAGACGGATTTAAACGGTCGTGGGCTCTGGCTGGAAAACTTGGCCAATTCGCAGGGATAGTGTGGTCCACGCAGAATGTGCTGCTTATAGCAATATCTTCAGTATGTCGCCCTTCTCGACCTTTAGCTTTCCACGAACCAGGAGGAAGCGGCGGCGGCGCTCGAATTCGACCTCAATCTTCTCTCCCGCGATGTAGGCCTGCGGATGGAGTCGAACTCTCCCTCTCACCGGCAGCTTTATGCTCTCCAGATCCAGCAAGCCGTAGGCGACCTCAAACTCGTAGAGCCATCCTGCCTCCCTGCATTTCTGGCGGTATATGCCCCAGGAGGAGTCCGTGCAGAAGAAGCAACTGAAATCGTCGCTCTTGACCCTTGGGTCGAATCCCATCTCGCGCTTGACAGAGTCGTACGTATACCCTGCCAGCGCCTCTATCATAGTCCAACTGCTCATAGGGCGCACGTAGTGATCTCCG
>CAYWSC010000005.1:0-19099 GCA_964460695.1 Hadarchaeota archaeon (SeqCode) | reverse complement strand
CGAGGGGAACGAGGGAATACAGAGTGAGAAGAACCATTTCAGCGAACATGCTCCATATCCCCGGAGCGAAGCCTTGGTAAGGAAGAGAGCGATGGAGGACTCCTGAAGCTATAGCGCCGAACCCCAGAGACGCAAGAAGCAGATCCCGCTTCCAGTGCAATTCAGGGACAAGTGCAAGTTTGTTTGGCAGAGGCAACCTGCCCCGAAGCTCGGAGATACGGGCCATGTCCGATGGGTCGATCAAGGTTGCCATCCTAGCTAAAGCAAGCCCAGAGCCGAGTGCGATGCCCATACCGAGGCTGAAAGAGACTAGGATTGTCGAAACGGACGGCATATGGGCCAGAACTTTCAAAGCTACTCCTTCACCAGATGCGGCAATTTCGGGCGACCAAGCTTGCAGAATCGGTTCGGATAACCAGCCTAGGACGAGTCCCGCTACTGATCCGATTGCCCCCAGCGTCATTGACTCGGCGATAATGAGCCTCCTGATCGTTGGGCAGCTCGCACCCCTTATCCGAAGAAGAGAGATCTCCCGCTTTCTCTTCTCGAAGGTGTTTCCCGTTCCCGTGACGCCTATGTATAGCGCCAAGGCGAGAAGAGGGGTTGAAAGAGCGAGGATTTCCCTCCTAAGCCCACTCACCTCTTCGTGAGCAGTTCTCACAGAATCTACTACAGCGTTCTCCACGAGAACTGCGCTGGCATTCGAGGAGGTCAGCACATCGCCGAGTTGAGTTAACTCGGAGAGTAGCCGCCGAGGATTTTCTGAGTGGACTAGCCTGCTTCGATCAAGGAAGACGAGCACTCTTGCACCTGTGCTCGTTGTCCTGCCGCTGACAGTGCTTTGCCAGTAGGCCGCCTCGTGGGAGGGTACAGCTAGCCCTAAGCTGTCGACGACAGCTGGGAGATAGTTCAGGCTGACTATGATGGTCGGGACGTTGTATGGAGTTGATGGGAAGGCGCTCCTAAACCTGGCGGGGACGCCAGTCACTTCTGTCTCGAGGCTAACGATCCCCGCAACCATCAGGTCGACTGGGGGGCTCTCCCTGTTTGATATCGGATCGATAGATAGGAGCTGGATGCTTGGAACACCGGCGTCTAGACTGAGATGTACCATATGAGCTGCATCGTCGCTCAGCAGACAGCTACCCCTGGACAGATGCTTGAATCCGCCTATGCCGAGACGAGCGGCCTCTCCGGCGGAGAGATTCCCAGGAAGGCCTAGAAGACGCAAGCTACACAGCCGTCGGCCTCGACTTTCTGAGTGTTGTAGGTGGGATAGCGACAAATTTCCAGTGAATAGGATCTCTACAACTGGTACTGCAGAGGCAACCAAATGGCTCTCCCTCGCCTCAAGCGTTATCATCCACAAGCTATCTAGTAGAGTTCTACAGCTGTTCGCCGGCGATCCCGGGGACAGGACAAAATCAGGTCCCACTTTTTCCTTGAGAGCATTTTCGATCGCCCGGGGTTCCATGCTGTCCACCGACCCGCTCGTCCCTGCTAGCATTGCGACGCATACGAGGATTGGAAGGACTGCTCCAAGCGTCCTGAGCCTGTTTCTAGCCGCGCTCTTGATTGAAAAAGGGGCGAGAGCTATGAACGAGCTTACCGTCGACATGCTTGTCTCTCCGGGCTGGCCCCGTCGCTCTAGGTATCACCGTTGTGAAGACCAGACCGTAATCGTTTGCTCTTAAGGATTGTTCACTCAGAATGCGTATCGCCGATAGGTAACGTCAGTCCGTATCACTTAATAGGCTCTTTTGGCCTCTGAGCGCACTAGTTGAGGGGGATTCGCGACGTGATTGATGAGAACCAGAGCAAGGAGCAGGAGTTGATCAACACACCTGTCGAGAGTCAAGTCGAGACGCTGAGAGAGCTTGTTTCAGAGGCAGAGAAGTGGAGCGATCTGCTTCTTCTCTATAGCCGCTCAATGCTACTCCACTACGTTCCATTGACTGTTCTCATTGTCGGCGTAACGATCGCCCAGCTCTTTTGGACAACAGCGTCTTGGTCGTCTGTGAGTCAATCAATGCGGTTGGTAAACCTGCTTCTGTTCCTGACATTGGCGGTGGGTTCGGTTCTGGCGGTATCTAAACAGGCGGAGGCAGTAATCAGATATGGAGCGAACAAGGGCAGGCACAAGAGGTGGAAGGAGAAGTTCGAAAGACTGAGAGCATTGGAGAAGAGCCTTGAGGAATCCCTGCTAAACCAACGGTCAGAACAGGCTGGCTGATCGAGACAAGTCGGTGACTACAAGGGTGCGAGTGATGTCTGAGACGCGGAGGCCTTTCAAACCAGATCTCTATGTCGTTGCGAGGATGATCGAGAAGCTGCTCCAGAGCAAAGACGGCATGCTCAAGAGAACCCAGTTGCAGATGAGAGCCGGTCTTAACTGGAACGTCTTTTCGAAGTACTTGGAACTCATGTTGTCGAGGCAACTGGTTTCAATAGTGACGAAGGGGGACGGCGAGTACGTTGCGCTGACTCAACGAGGAATGAAAGTCTACCGCTCATTGATCGATTCGATAGGGAGCATTCTTGGGGAGTACTGGATGGATGTTGGCAAGAGAAGATAGGACGGAACCCGGTTCGACTGCGGCGGCGGCAAGACACGGGCCGGCGCCTCCTCTCTCGCAAAATCATTTATATGGAATGGGACTCAAATAGGGGCGGAGGAGTCCCATTGCCCGACGTCGTCGTCAGGACCGAACACCTTTGGAAGACCTATATGCTCGGGGAAGTGGAGGTACACGCTCTCAATGATGTGAATCTCGACATCTATCGCGGGGAGATGGTTTGTCTTGTCGGTCCTTCTGGAAGCGGCAAGACCACCCTGCTGAACATGGTGGGGGGCATCGGAAGGGCCTCCAAGGGTAGGGTTCTGGTCGACGGGGAGGACATCACGGCGAACTTCGAGCAGAGCTACCTTATCAGGCGCGAGAAGGTAGGCTTCATCTTCCAGTTTTTCAACCTAATTCCGGCTCTAACTGCCCTGGAGAACGTGGAGCTGCCTATGGAGCTAATCGGAAAGCCTGAGAAAGAGAGGCGTGAGAGGGCCACAGAGCTCCTCACGAAGGTCGGCTTGGGACACCGGATGAATCACCGACCCGGCGAGCTCTCTGGGGGTGAGCAACAGAGGGTCGCAATTGCTAGGGCTCTCGCAAACAACCCCTCGATAATCCTGGCCGACGAGCCTACTGGGAACCTCGACACTAAGACGGGAAAGCAGATCGTAGCTCTGATGAAGGAGCTAAATCAGGCGGAGAACCAGACCTTCGTGATAACAACCCACGACATCAGGCTGGCTAGGATTTCAGATAGGATTGTCTACCTGAGCGACGGAAAGATCGAGAAGATCGAAGAGGTCTCCCCAGAGGCTCGAGAGAAGGCTATGGCCGAGTTTGGCTGAGGGAGTTTAGGACTTTCCCAGCCGCGACTAGGTTAGGCATGGGAGCCCAGCCGTAGGCTTGGATTATGACGCCTTCCGAGGAATCTAACCCAATCCTAATCGTTTCAGCCGCCTCCTGCGGGTGTGGTATCTTGCTTCCGGGCTCCCAGACCTGAACGCCGGCGTAGACCGGCCTCCTTCCACCAACCAGGTCGCGGACCCTGGACAGCTCTTTTTCGATCTGGCTCAAGGGGAGCCCATTGACGATGTTTGACCTCAGATGGCTCCCGCTATACCCGGCCAGCTTGTACCACGACCTCAAAATGCTCTTGTAGGATGCAAATATCCGCGGCGTCCTCGGGTGGGTGATCTCGAACAGCTCTTCTGCGACGCAGGAGGAGTACCATCCCCATATTCTGTGGTAGACCATTGGCATGAGCCAGTCGCTGTGCTCGAGGAGATCTGTGTAGCGTTGGCAGACGCTCCAGGATGACCGCGGGGACCAGATGCCGAGTCCCACCTCGAACGTGGGATCGTTCTGCTTGACCAAGGTTCGGATTGCCTCGAGATCCCTTTGTAGGATCTTGGACCTGACGTCGAACCAGTCCAGCAGGACCGGGTGTTTGCTGATCCATCTGAATATCCCTAGGGGGTCGGCCTCTGAGAGATCGGGGAGCCGCCTCCTCAGCGATGGGTTCTCGAAGAGGGCGTTCATCACGTCTGCGTATCCGGCCCCCTCGCGGGCTGGCAGGCCGCATATGTCAAGAAGGGGGGTCAGGTCCACAGACGCTACTTTTTCCAGGGTCCCGGCGTCTAGCCTCCTAACGGAGCTAGCAATCTCTGACAGGGCCCTCCTCAGCTCTCTGGGGTTGATGCCCGAGCTCTCCATGGCTCCGAGGCAGTGCTCGCAGAAGCAAACCATGCCAGACTCGAGCGTTGGCATGTAGGTGTGGGGATACTTCCACCAGAACTTGTCGAGAAGTATCCCCTGCAGAAACCCGTACCTAGACTGAATCTCGTTTACAAGCTCAAGCACCTGGATCAGGCTGTTCGGGTTGGCCGGGCACATCCAGTTCCTATCGGCTCTGTTCGTCATATCGACGGCGGCGAGTTCCTGGGCGTCCTTCACGAACTGGCCGTTGTGAAAGGTCGAGAGCCACGCGTAGACGCTGATACCCTTCTCAAGGAACACCTGAGATTCGTTGAGCGCGTCAAAGCCCATGAGATCCTTGTCAGAGGTTCTCTTCGGAGGCGCAACGGAGTTGACGTAGTAGGATGGGTCTATTTCATAGTAGAACCGGCCCTCCTCCGAGACGTATCTCTTCCTCTTCGGGTTGTGGGTTAGCCTCCCGTCTATAGGTTGCGGCGGGTGTTCCTCTGCCGAGGCATTAACTGCGACGAACACAGAGGTGATCCCAGCATCGTGGAGAATCTCAGCAACGCTGGAGGGTCCCTCGTCCTTGAGGTCCCACGGGTGAACAAGAATTCCTGCAAGAGGCCTCGACAACGCCAGAAACCTCGCGATACTTCGTTTTTCTCCGTTTGGACGCTTATTAATGTGTTTCTTGTCATTTAAAGTCCGGAAAGAGCCGTTTTTGGCAATCACAAAACATTTATATATTGTCTGGCCGGTAGCGGCGTCAAGCTTGTTTGGCTGTATCCCCGGGATTCTTTCGAGGAGGGTGCTCGTTGGATAGGTTTGTCGGACTTCCCTGGTATTTCTTCGCGATCATCGTATGCTCGGTGCTCTTTCCCAGCGTGCTGGCTGCAGGCTACTACTATGAGTCCCAACAGTTCATTGTGAACCTCTACGAGGGGGGCGGCCAGATGTATGTGTCGCAGGCCATGACGCTCTTCTGCTTCGAGGGGTTCGTCGAGAGGATAAACATCACCCTTCCCTATGGCCGGGATGAGATGCTCAACGCGAACGACACCTTGGTTCAGACGACGGCTGCGAAGAGCCTTGAGAAGCGGATCATCCAGAGCGACAACCAGACCATCGTCGAGGTGAAACTGCCCGAGAAGATCTACTCGGGTGACTCGACCACAGTTATCATGCGGTACTACATTTATGACATTCCGGGCGAGCAAGGAATATCAAAGGTGGGGAAGAAGACCCTTGGGGACAAGATCCTTGGCCGAACAGGCGAGAACACGCTCGTTACGTTCAAGACCCCGGTCTTCGAGGCTGAGGTCAGTGAGCTTGTCGTGAAGATATTCCCGCCGCTTGGCTACATACCGAAGGACTGGGAACCGCCGCTTGACTCGGCGAAGGCATACGACCCCGCCACTGGGAGAGTTGCTATAATCTGGCACATAACGACCAATATTCCGACCCAGGGGCAGTACCAAGTCCTGTTCGGTAAGCCCGGCTGGGGGATCACGGCGTTCCTCGTGATCGGATTGCTCGTGGTCGTGTTCCTGTACCTAACCGTGGACATGATGAACAGACTTAGGGAGAAGGCTGAGAGAGGTGAGCTTTGGTAGGAGGTAGTTGCCATGGTGATTAGCGTCTTGACCCGTCTGTTTCCGGCTTTAAGGAAACCGGTTTTCCCCGGGACCAGGTTCCTCTGGATGGACCTGCTCCTGATGATTACCGTTGTAGCCCTAGCCCTGATAGGGGTCTTCATCTTCTGGCTTGACGAGAAGAGGATGAAGCAGAGGTACTACGAGCAGAAGGTCAGGGAAAGCCTGGAGGAAGAGTAGGAGGTGTCGACGTGCTCCCGCTGACTCAAGGTGTGGCAGAGATCAAGGTTGCATCCAAGATATTCTTCATACTTCTCGTGGCCTACGGGTTCTTCCATCTCTATCTAATCCTTTGGGGCTATCTCTGGGGAGAATAGGAGGGTGAAGAATTGGTACTGACTCAGATGGTCTCGGGTTTCAACACCATCCTCATAATAATATGGGTGCTGGTTATCCTAACCATAGGCTATTTGGCTTACGTAAGGGGTTAGTCAACTCCTCGAAGTGGAGTGATCCTCCGTGGTTCTAGACAATCCGATGTTCAGGATAGCCTGGAAAAACTTGAGGCGCAGGCGGGTAAGATCCGTCATCACTGTTCTCAGCATACTTCTGGCGATCGCCTGCTTCGTGATTATCGTGTCTGTAGAGGATACGATTAGCGCGCAGATAACAAGCCTGCATTCCGGCCGCCAGCACTTCCCATTCTTCTGTGACTTCATAGTTGTCGAGGCAAACCGCTGGGTCAGAACCGGTCTGCGCCCGGGCCGAGTTCCCGTCAGCCTGGTAGATGAGCTTAAGGCGAACCCCCTTGTCGACGTTGTCGCGGTTAGGATGGGCACCCCGGACTCTGAGGGTGAACAGCTCTTGCTCAAGAAGCTCTTCGGGGAGAAGATAACCATCGTCCATACCGAGAGGGGGTTCGGCCAGACAACCTTCAAGGGCTTTCCCAACCTCATCGGGATCGACCCTGTCGCCGAGTGGCGCCTCAGGACGCCACGGGTCAACCATACAAGCGGGATCCCGTACTGGTCGCCGTGGGAGGATCTGAACAAGTCTGTCGTCAGGGGGAGAGCCGAAACTGTAAAGGCGAGAGGAGTGATGGGCGAGAGCGGAGAGCTTAACGGCGAGCTCAGCTTCGTGCTTCAGCCGGCCAACAAGTCTGGCCTGTTCAACATCACCATCTTTGGCGGGGGCGTTGTCAAGAAGATCCACGCCCAGATAGGGCAGGAGTCCTTCACGCAGATACCCTCTATCCCCTACCGAGGGAAGCTGGGGTTTGAGAGGAACTACACGGTCGAGGCAAAGGTGGCTTCCTACGACCCCTCTACAAATGAGTACGAACTCGACTATCATCTCTGGTTTTCCTACACGGCAGACGTGGGCGGCAAGAAGCGTGAAATCGAGATCGCAGAGGGGCAGTACCTAGACCCGGATCAGTACAGACTTCCCGACTACCAGGGCCATCCAGTCTACCCCGCGCTGATAGGGGCCACCCTAGCCCAGGACGACGATGTAAGGATCTCGAGCATCGGTCCAGATGACGGAGACCTGATTCTAATTCCAAAGGGAACGGAGGGATCAAGCGGCGGAGCGATCGCCCAGGACGTGTACCTCAGGGTAGTCGGGGTTTTCATCTCCTCAGCCGAGAAAGACAACTCCAACATCTACGCTCACTACAAGGCGGTCAAGGAGATGCTCAACTACCCCGACGATTATGTACAGGAGGCTGCTGTCACGGTCAAGTTCACCGACGATGACAACTCCGAGAGGGTGCGCAACACTGCAAAGCTCGCGGAGGACGTTGCAAGCAGGAGGGACATGAACACCGAGATACCGCGGCTCGTCGTTGGTGAGAGGGGCGGCACCCGTGTGGTCGCTCAGCAGGTGAAGACGAGCCAGCTTGCACACCTCCAGTCTGTCCTCATCACCCTTGCGGTCGCCGTCATCGTTGTGATGAACGCGACGATCCTCTCGATTTACGAGAGAGTTCGAGAAGTCGGGATTATGGGTGCCATGGGGTCAGAGGTATGGCACATAATGGATATGTACGTCTTTGAGCTGATGATAATCGGGCTTCTAGGCGGGATTGGCGGATACGTGACAGGTACCCTGATATCGCTGGCGACTCACTTCATGCCCAACGTTCCGAACATCCCGCTCAAGGTGAATCCGCTCTGGATCATGGCCTCCTTCTCCATGGGGACACTGGTCAGCGTGGCGGCAGGGGTCTTCCCGGCCAGGCTTGCGGGAACCCTTGACCCAATCAGGGCGATAGCAGGCGAGTGGGCGATCAGTCCGACTGAGGGATGGCTCTTCGGAACAATCTCCAAGCTGGTCAGGAAGTCATACTACGCCGCGATGGCGGCGAGGAACCTGGGCAAGAGGAAGCTTAGAAGCCTGCTCACCTCGCTCGGCATAACGGTCGGGATTGGCATGCTGGTCAACCTGCTTGTCATCTCAGCCTTCCAGAGGCAGATGACGCCTGGCTACAGCATCGCGGCCTATCAGATCCAAGTTGTTCTCTTCGCAATCCTCGTCGGGGCGCTGGGCATAACCAACGCGATGCTGACCTCGGTCCTAGAGAGGACCAAAGAGATAGGGATCATGGTAGCTGTCGGCGCGACTCCGGGGGAGGTGATGAAGGTATTCCTCTCGGAGGCCGCGATCATAGGAGTCATCGGAGGGGTACTCGGGTGCCTACTGGGCACGGTTGCCTCTCTGTTGTTCTACATGGGCGGGAAGGGACTCACGCTTCCCGTAGGAACCATCGTTTTGGGATGGGTAGCTGGCATCGGCTTAGCTGTCATCGTAGCAGTCATGGCCGGCATCTATCCCTCCAGACGTGCTGCTAGAATGGAGCCCGTGGAGGCGTTTACCTATGAGTGGTGAAGAGAAGACTCAGCAGGAAGCTGAACAAGAAGAGGAGAAGGAAGAGGAGAAGAAGACCGGCTTGGAGCAGTTCGTCATCGAGACCCTCAATGTTGAAAAGGTCTTCGAGATGGGCGGCGGAAAGATAGAGGTCAGGGCTCTAAACGGGGTCAGCATCAGGATTGCGAAGGGCGACTTCGTTGCTATTATGGGTCCATCCGGCAGCGGAAAGACCACATTCCTCAACGTGATCTCCGGTCTCGACAAACCGACCTCTGGGCAGGTCTTCATGTCGGGTAGGGAGATAACCAAGATGGATCAGGCCCACCTGTCCCGCCTGAGGCAGAAGAACGTCGGCTTCATCTTCCAGATCTACAACCTAATTCCAGTGCTCACCGCCTTGGAGAACGTAGAGCTTCCCATGGTCTTCGCGGGCGTGCCCGAGGAGGAGAGAAGGAAGAGGGCTATGGAGCTTCTGGAGCGCGTCGGGCTTGCAGACAGGGTTGACCACCGGCCTACCGAGCTGTCTGGTGGCGAGCAGCAGAGGGTGGCGATAGCGAGGGCGCTCGTCAACAAGCCTGACCTCGTACTGGCGGACGAGCCGACCGGCAACCTGGACACCAAGACGGGTCTGGAGATCATTGCCCTGATGAGGGAGCTTCAGAACGAGGAGGGTGCCACCGTCGTGGTGGCGACCCATGACCCCAAGGTCGCCGACGTCGTGGACATCATCACCTACCTGCGTGACGGCAGGGTTATAGGCGAGTCCGTCCAGAGAGAAGACCTGGGCGAGGCGGAGGAGATAGGAATCAGGCCCTCTAGGAAGATGACGCAGGAGATGCTGGACGAGATCCACGACGACCTTCTCAACGCCCTCTACGCCAGGAAGGTGAAGGTCGGAGACAAGCTCTCGCTACTCGATGCGGAGTTCGAGATCGTTGAGACCAAGCCCTCCGGCCTGGTTAGGGTGATGAGGGATACTCGGATGACCGTTGCCGGCTAAGCGGAGACCGAAGGCTTTAAGGGCTAAGAAGCAAAAGAACAGGTGATAGCATGGGTTTCGGAGGAGGAATGGGCGGCTTCGGTGGATTTGGCCTTGGCGGTATGGGTACCGGTGCCGGCGGAGAAGGCGGCGCCGAGGGCGAGGGAGGCGAAGAAGGAGGCCCCATGGGGCTGCTCAACACCGCGATTCCCGGCGTCCTCCTCTTCCTGGGGATCAGCCTGATCGGCGCAGGGCTCTTCATGTTCAGCATGGTCAAGGTGTGGTCCCCTAGGATATGGCTGCCCATGGCCTTCGGGGCTGGAATCGCCGCCGGCGGCCAGCTCTTCAAGTTTAGGTCCAGAAAGATCGTCATGAGCTTCGGCGCGGCCCAGGTGTGCGAGATATGCCACGTGGAGCTTGCTCTGAGGGAGTGCTTCAGCTGCGGAAGATGGTTTGGGCCCAACTGCGAGGGGATGTTCTACGATGCCCACGGAGAGCTTGTCAAGGACGACACCCGCTGCATAGAGTGCACAACGTGTTCCATTTGTGGGCAGCCCACCAAGGGGTACCAGTGCCTCAAGTGTGGCCAGAGGGTGTGCGAGGACTGCCTCGACGAGACGAAGAGGTACTGCATCCAGTGCGCGGGCCAGCTGAAGATCGCAAGGGGCGAGGAGCAGGTCGAGATCGAGGTCGAGGACAAGGAGCCCGTCGATGCGAAGGTCGTTGTGATGAAGTCTCCATTCAACCTTCCCAAGGCCTTGGTGAGGAAGATAACGGACAGGGTCAAGGCAGATATCCTCGGCAAGGAGCTTATCCTGGGGCGCACTTATCCCTCGATGGGAACCGAGTTCAGGGTGGTCGGCTCCTCTCCCAGCGGCAAGGTCATTGTCCGCGAGGACACCCGCGTCCGGATCGAGGACTAGGCCTCATCGGGTGGGGCATTGAGCTCGATAAAGAGATGGTTTGAGTCTTTAAGCTACCTACCGGGGTATTACAGGCTCTTCTTCCTGTACATAGCAATAATACTCATCGTCTTCCTCTCCACCGTTTTCCACATAGACCTCATGGGACTGGTGATGGCGGGCTTCGCCATCGCCTACTCGGGCATCATACTGCCCCTCTTCCTCCAGAAGCTGGTGGCGAAGGTCTCAGGGAGGCTGGGCTGGTGGGTTGGGACAGCGTCTGTCCTCGCAGGGTTCTACGTCTTCATCAGGGTCCTTGTCGCCCTAGATCTGCTTGGAAAGGGGTACATCTACAAGATCAACATTTACGGCATAATCTGGTCTGCCGTGATCGCCCTGGCCGGCGTCGCCAACCTTGTGGCGAACCAGGGCCTCTCTGGACTGAAGGAGAACATATCGAGGGACCTCAGGGAAGTATCCATCACTCGTGACCTGGCTAGGGGCGAGCCGCTCATACTCGACAAGAGGACCCTGGCCATAGTCTTGCTCTTCGTCGTCTTCACCGCCGGGATGTTCTCACTCCGCGTATACTTCCTGAAGAGGCCCGACTTTGTGGCAGCCTACGTGGTGCCGGCCAAGGTGGGGGAGAATCCCTCTCTAATGAGCATGATGTTCGTCAATCAGGTCAACCGGCCGGTATCAAACCTGACGATAGTTTACTCCGGGTACTACCGGTATCCCGCCCGCGTGAACTACACCGGGCAGAACTTGACGGAGCTGGCGCTTCAAATCGGACCCATCCAGCAGGCATTCCAGGTTGCTGGATCTGCAAAAGACCTGGTCGTCTCGAAGGAGAGACGGCACCTTGGCGAAACCGTGAGGGAGCTTCTCCTGGACTTCTCGCCTGCCTTCCGGGAGCTCGGACTCTACAAGAACGAGACCTCCCATCTTCAGATCCTGAGCAAGTTCATAGTCCGCTGGGACACGAAGAAGAAGAGGCTTCTCGGGGTATGGGTTGGGACGCCGGGAATCCCATTCTTGAGATGGGTCAATGGCAGCCGCCTCGACGGCAGGGGAATGTACAGTACGGACGACCCGTACTCCTCCATAATCCCTGCTGGAAGGGTCGTCCTGCTAGACGTCGAGCCGGGGGAGAGATACGGGTTCAACCTTTCAGGAGTATTCTATCCGTGGCCAGGCAGGGAGTACGGGGAGCTTGACCAGTTCTCGATCCAGGGCTACGTGCAGCTAGAGTCCGGAAAGATAAGGGAGCTGAGGGAGTTCGTGCTCAGGAAACAGACGCCTGTGGCGCAACAGGGGTAATCTGTGCATATTTATCAGGGATCGAGTCGTCTGTATTCCAGCGCGGAATCTCCTGGTGGCTTGATGCCCCGAACCAAGAGCGACGTTGCCGAGACCGAGATCAGCCTTGCCGAGAGAAACGAGCTTGTGCGCCTCGCTGAGATGTACATGGGCCACGAGATATACGTCTGGAATGCCTACATAAACGGCATAGTGATCCAGCTCAGAACCAACGATCCTCATCTAGACGACTTCTACAGGGAAAACTGGTTTCCAGCTGGCGGCATGGAGCATGAGCACGTCACCCGTCCACACGGCGTGATATACGCTGTGACGGATGTGCCGGAGAGAAAGCCCAGGGCTTGCTACCACGTAGAGACAAAGACGGCGATAATCTTCAACAAGAAGTCCTACGAGGTCGTCAGATCCATAGCGCTTGGCATTGCGTGTGACGTATCCGAGGAACAGAAGGATATGCACTTCATTCGAGGTGCCTTGGTAGACGTGAACGGCGAGGGCGTGGTGATAACCGGAGACCGCAATGCTGGGAAGACGACTCACACGTTTCTGCTTCTCGAGCTCGATGACGCGAGGATCCACTCGAATGACTGGATCTATGTTGAGCGACTCGGAGGGGAGCGGGGACGGGTCTCGACCCTTGTCTCGGAGAGAAAGTTCCTCGTAAAGAAAGGCGTGACGAGGATCAGCCCCCGGATTAAACAGCTGGCATCGAAGTGTAAGAAGGGCGATGGATACATTGTCCTAGATCCCTGGTGGATTGGGGGACAGGAGAAGTTTCTGGACACGACAAGGATCAAGCTGATGTTCTTCCTCCAGAAGAGGCCGAGGGAGAAGTGGGTCTGCAGCAGGCTCTCCCGGCGAGAGGCGCTGAACCTCATGAGAACCGCCTCGGATCCTTTCTTCAACCCTCACTGGATCGTTAGAAGCGAGGATAGGATGGCTCTGCAGACGTCCTTCTTCCAGGACATCCTCCAGTTCGTGGCCTGCTACAGGGTCAATACGTGTGCGTCCATCCTGGACGTCCAGAAGAGGATCCGAGAGATCATTCGGTCCAAGGAATACCTCACAGAGTTTCCTGAGCGTGAGGAGATCCCCGAAATCGAGCAGATTGTGAACGGGACCCAGCTCGAGTCAATCAAGAGGGCGATGAAGAAGCTTTACACTAGTAGAAACGTCTCGCATCCCTCCCCAAAGCAGCTGGAGGAGATGGCGATCGAGCACGGGACGAGAACAAAGTTCGGCAACTACAGCTTCGTATCCACGGTCAAGAACCGAAGCGCAGACCTGACGGTGGTGATCGGCGGCAGCAAGGTGATGAGCAGGAGGTTGAACGAGAGGCAGAAGAGGATACTGAGGAACCTGCCGAAAACCCTCCAAGATGTCCATGAGTACATACGGAAGGCCCCCATCGTATGTGTAGAGAGGACAATGGGGGAGAACGAGGCCTTCACCCCGACGTGTCGGCTGTTCGTCTCGACCCAGAGGAGGGAGATGGTGCGCCTGGCCTATATGGTCAGCCAGACCCTCCCAGAGTACAAGGGATCACGGAAGCCCCTCCTGCAGCTCCTCCACATACCGGAGTGGCAGGAAAAGGACAGGCAGATACTGGTCTTCCCCGAGCTCGGCGTCACCTATGTTCTGGGAACCGACTACTACGGAGAGGACAAGAAGGGCTTCCTACGAATGGCGATGTGGGAAGCCAAGCAGAGGGGGATGCTGGGGCTGCACGCTGGTGCAAAGATAGTCAGGGCCCGGGACAAGCGCAGCGGGAGGATAAAGAGGTACAGCATGGTGATCTTCGGCCTCACCGCAACGGGCAAGACCACACATACCTGCCACGACCACGGGCTGGACCTGCCTGGAGAGGGGATAGAGATCGTCCAAGACGACGTCGTCTTCCTCAGGGGGGACGGATCCGCCCTCGGCCCCGAGAGGGGCTTCTACCTGAAGACCGAGGGAGTTGACCCGAGGATCCTGCCCCTCATCTACAAGGCCGTCACGAAGCCGGAGGCTCTCTTCGAGAACGTCCTCGTCGACTACCGGGGAAACGTCTCCTTTGGTGACCAGACCCTCACGGGAAACGGGAGGGGGATAATGCAAAGGTCGGATTTCGGGAAGCTGTGCAGCAAGAGCATGAACCTTCCACCCCTCTCCCAGCTGGACGGTATGATCATTCTCTTTGTCACCAGGAGGTACACGGTGGTCCCCCCGGTTTCGAAGCTCAACGCGGAGCAGGCCGCCGCTGCATTCATGCTTGGTGAGTCCATCGAGACGTCGGGGAGCGACCCGTCGAGGGCGGGGGAGTCGGTGCGGGTCGTCGGGATGAATCCTTTCATAGTCGGGGATCCAGCAGACGAGGGCAACATATTCTACGACTTCGCCCGCAAGCACGGTGATAAGCTCCAGTTCTACCTGCTGAACACAGGCGGCGTCGGGGAGATCGCCGAGAGGACGGCGGAAGGCGAGAGGGTCGTGCTTCAGAGATACGAGGATATAGGCATTCGAGAGTCCGCAGCGATAATAAGGGCCATCGCCAGGGGGGAGATAGAGTGGGAGAGAGAGCCCTACTTCGGGACCCTAGTTCCCAAGCAGGTCCCCGGGATGGATATCTCCAGATATGATCTCAACCGGTTCTACACCGAGGACCAGGCGGAGAGATATGTCAGAGAACTTGTAGAGGAGAGAGTCCGCTGGCTTTCCTCGTTTAAGGGGCTAAACCCGGCGATAGTCCAGGCCGTGAGCCTCTAGGCAAAGCTCTCTAGGGTTAGCTGTCTACCTCCCTTGGACGACCTCTGCATACGTCTAAGCACCGGCCTTACGCTGCTCTCGCTGAAGCCCCTTTCTCCACACAGGAAGGATACGACCGCCTCTGGGTCAAATTCCCCGCTTACCATCGTATAGTCCTTCTCCACCGGCGGGTTCTTGAAGACCTCTCTGATAGAATCCAGGTCATCTGGAAGGGCGTCACGTATCTTAGCCGGCATCCGCTCTATCCTTCCGTACGTTCTGACAAGGGACAGGGCGGTCCTCGGACCTATGCCCTTGACTCCGCGGTTGTAGTCCGTCCCCATCAAGATCGCCATGTCTATGAGCTGGGAGTGGGTTATCCTCAAACGGGCAAGGTTTTCCTTCAGCTCTATGACCTCAGGGCGGCTCGGCATGGCCACTCCTCGGTACACGCCTGCTATCGAGACATACCTGGCCATCCTCGGCGCCCCGAAGAGGAGACAGTCGAAATCCCTGCTGTTGACGGCCCATGCATGTCCCTTTCTAGCCATGTAGGACGCCTGCGCCTCGGCCTCAGCAGGCGCCTGCACCGTCGGGATCCCGAGGAGGAAGAGGAGTTTCTTTGCGTCCTCTATTATGTCAGAGTCTATCATCCCGGTGGTCACCGCCTTCGAGAAGGCAGTCCTGAGGTCCCCCCTCTCGAGAGCCTCCTTCCACTCCTGGAGCGTCTTCTCGAAGCGCTCCCTCCTCTTCCGCTTCTCCTCTGTAGTCATCCACGAGAACTTGAGGGGGTGCGGTCTCCCGTCGAAGACGAAGACAAGCCCTATGCCGTACCTGTAGATCAGCTTTGTCGATCGGTAGAAGAGTCCGGCGAGAGACGAGGTTACATGCCCCTCTTCATCCATCAGGGGGACCCCAGTGGGGTATCTCACCAGAGCGAGGAACTGGTGTATGATGCTGCTCGCGTCTACCGCAAGGGTCTTGCCCCTAAGGTCGTTTAGGTTTATCTGCTCCCTGTAGACGACCGACCCGAGCTGTACTCCCATCCCGGCCGACCTTCGCTTCCAGCCTTATATTTTGTTGCCAGGACGATGGGACCTAAGGCCGAGTGCCTAGCGGCAGTACCTTCCCAGCTTTCGAGACGCCCTGATCAGGGAGACCAGATTCTCGGGTCTGGTCCCACTGTAGATGGTGTTGCTCGAGCTCAGCAGATATCCTCCGCCAGAGGCGGCCTCGTCACAGCACCTTCGAACCTCTCTGAAGACGTCGCTCGGCGATCCGAAGTGGAGTATCGTGGAGCAGTCAACATTGCCCATGAGGGCAACCCTGTTGCCGTAGGTGTTCTTCACCTGTCGTAGCGAAAGCCCGGCTTCGCTCTGTATCGGGTTCAGGACGTCGGGGTGGGCCCGGAGGAGCGAGGGGAGGATCGGACTTATGTCGCCATCCGTGTGCTTTATGAAGGGTGCGCCTCGCCGGTGGACCACTCGGATCAGCCTCTTCAGGTATGGCTGGACGAACCTGTCGAACTGGGCCGGAGTCATGAAGGGCCCCCCGTCAAAGGCGTAGTCATCGCCTGTAAGGATGCCGTGAACTCCGGCATCAAGCAGGATCTTCGCCATCTCGACGTTGAAATCCGTGGATATCTCCGCCAGCTTCTGGGCAAACCTCGGCCGTCTATG
The DNA here is from genome assembly GCA_964460695.1 of Hadarchaeota archaeon (SeqCode). Lineage (GTDB taxonomy): Archaea > CAYQAE01 > CAYQAE01 > CAYVLA01 > CAYVLA01 > CAYWSC01. Next base: position 2,764 of record CAYWSC010000005.1, on the reverse strand, counting down.
ATACTCCACCAGCAGTCTCTGGATAGAGCCAAGCATGATCCAGGGAAGCTCGAAGGCGTCGTGTAGAAGGGCGAAGACAGGAACATCCTCTCCAACGGCAGCCAGGACCTCTATGACAGGGTCTATCCTGCCGGGCTCATCTGGACGAGGCGGAGTGAAGCTGTCTAGGTCCTCGGGGTTCCGGATCATCCCCCGTATGGGGGAGTGCATGTGAGTCGCAACCCTTCTCACCTCGGACCATTCACCGACGTAGGTCTCCTCGTCCAGCCACCTCGGCTCCCATTTCCCCGCTGGGTCCGGCGAGAGGAGGCTCTGACCGTGTCCACGGATCCGGTGCCTGATCACCACGAGGTCGAATCCCAGCTTGACTAGGGCCTTCGCCTTCTCCGCCTCCGATGAGAGCCTTCTCCCGATAACCTCTTCTACAACCGATGTGGCGACATCTACGTCTCCCAGGGGAATCCTATCGGGCTCCTCAAGCCCGATCGCCGAGAATACTCTATCTATGCTGGATGGCAAGCTACTCCTTCTACTCCTGGAGGTCCTCGGAGAGCTTAGGGAGGACCTCCTCTCCAAATCTCTCTATGAAGGTCTCCTCGTCGGGGCTAGAGCTGTGTACAACTATCCAAGTGTAGCCGGCGTCTATGTAGGCTTGAAGCCTGGTGAGAATGGCGTCCATATCCGTCGTGACGAACCACAACTCCTTTATCCTATCGTCGGTGACGGTGCGAGAGGCATACTCCTCCAGCTTCCTCGGATCGGATGACATTTCGATGTGCCCGTGGATCCCCGTGGTCTTCCAAAACCTGCAGCTGTCCAGCGCCTTGTCATAGTCCTCGTCGAAGGAGACCTTGAACTCGACCATTTTGATGAGGGAATCGGGGTCCTTTCCAGCCTCTCTTGCCCCCTTGGCCAGGTTCGGTAGGATCGTCGACTTGAAGTGTGGTATGGACGAAACGGTGAGTATTCCGTCTCCCAGCCTTCCTGCAACCCGGCACATCTTCTGGCCGCTGGCGGCGACGATGAGGGGAGGCGGCTGCTGTGGGATGTCGTAGAGCTTTGCACCCCTCAGGGTGTAGTACTTGCCCTCGAAGTCGACGAACCTCCCGGTCCAGAGTTCTCTTATGACGGCGATTGCCTCCTCGAGCATTTCGCGTCTTGTCCTGAACCGGGGCCAGCTGAATCCCACCGGGTACTCGTTCAGCCGCTCGCCGGTTCCAACGCTCAGAAATACCCGACCTGGGTACATGCTCGCCATGCTTGCAAATGCCTGGGCCACGATCGCAGGGTGGTACCGCATGGTGGGGGTTGTGCAGGCCGTTCCGGCTGCCGCAGTACTCGTCCTCTCGAGGAAAGATGATAGCCATATCCAGGGGAAAAAGGAATGCGCATTCGTGTGTGTCCATGGGTGGAAGTGATCGCTCACCGCAACGAGGTCGAACCCGACCTTCTCAGCCCCTGCCGCTAGGTCGATTAGCTGGGCTGGGCTTCTGAACCCCTCGAGCGGGGCCCAGTACCCTATCCTCGGCTTCATGTACCGGGGGCCACTGACCGGCTTATAAAATGGTGTTGCTGTGCCTATCTACCGGTTCTCACCGCGAGGAGGACGATGCCCCTGCCTCTAATGCCGAGCTGGAAGGCCTGCCCCACCTTCTCTAGCCCTGCATCCCCCAGCACAACCGTGGCCTCCCCGACGCCGTGGATGCTTATCGTTGCATCCCTGTCCGAAAAGTTCTCGAAGACAACACGGGTTATCTCGGAGTCCTGGGCGCGTCCGAAGAGGTAGATCCCTATCAACGGAGGCGCGTGGATCTTGACGCCGTAGGGCTCCAGCAAAAGATCCCTCAGCGTGTCCGCATAGGCCTGGGGCAGGTGTGGAAGCGAGACCGGCTCGGCAACGGTGACTCGCGCCGGACCATGATAGGGCATGTAACGGAAGGTGTCAAGGCTTGCTGCTATGTAGGTTGACTGCTGCTTCCTGTTCACAGTGAGGATTGGGTAGTGCCGTCCTGAGACCGCCTCTGCAACCACCCGCGCCGTCAACGGCTCCAGATACGACCGGAAGAGGACTCTTTCCTCCCCGTTTTCGGCTTTTCCGCGTATCCTGAACCTGTACGTGAAGAGATTCTTCCTGCGTACAGGTGGTCGGGACAGTCCAAAAAGGCCCTCCACATGGGGCGCGGGCAAGGCCTCGAGGAGCCCCGCCGTTGCTAAGACCACGCTGTAGGACCCTCTCGCAACCATATCTGCTATCTCGGGATCTGACCTCGCGTGGGCAGGGAGAATGGCCGATCTGGAAGAAGGAGGGCTGGCGACAACCTTGAGAGGTATTCCGAGCATCCCGAGGTAGTCAAAGAGATAGCACTCAGATGAAGCATCGCTGTTCGGAGGCTTATACGCCTCGATTCCCATCCTCTCTAGACCGTCCAGCTCTTCCGCTAGGCTCTCTATGAGAGGCCTCTCCCGCATCAGAGCCCCTAGGTGCGGATCCTTTGGATCGAACTTCTCTGGGAAGTACGAGAATAGAATGATTTCAGGGGAGCCCGCAAGCACGCTCTGATATGCCTGCTCCACATAGACCTCGGGAAAGCATACGTGGTAGTCGAACCAGGCGCCCTCCACCTTGGATCGTGCAATGGAGTGGATGTACGTGTAGTTCGCAAAGGCCTCGTATTCGTACACGTACTCGAACCGGGGATCCCTCGTCTCGGTGCCAACCCAGACGGCATCGAAAATTTCAGACTGTGCCGGTACGTCGTAGCCG
>CAYWSC010000004.1:0-19770 GCA_964460695.1 Hadarchaeota archaeon (SeqCode) | reverse complement strand
GCCCGTTCATCACCACAGTCCTTGCCGAGAGAATGGTCTTCCTGTATTCCTCCGCTGTCTTGGACCCTATATCGAAGATCTCTAGATCCGTGGGTAGGTCCTCAACGTCTATCTCGACCCGCTCTCCATCCTTCTCCGCTGCCAAGTCAACTGGAGCCTTCACCCTCTCTGGAAAGTCTGAGACCAGCTCCCTTGCCTGGTCTAGGAAGGATAGGAAGTTCTTCTTCTCGAAGAACTCCCTGTCGCGCGGGCCAGTGTCAACGCCCTTCGCGAGGAGTACTAGACGCCCCACCACTCCACAGGTCAAGGCAAGGTCCATGCTCCCCGTCTCCAGTCCGTGGGCCATGACCTTGAATGCGTCCTCAGGCTTCAGGCCGCCAAGGACGTAGACGCAGGGTTTCTCGGGGTTTTCCATAGCCCTGGAGAGCGAGGAAAGCTCCCTCTCCATGGTCCTTCCAAGGACCTTTGGGAGTATGGGGGTGAAGCCCACCAGAGAGGCGTGGGACCTGTGGGCGGCGGAGAACGCATCGTTGACGAAGATGTCTATCAGCGGCGACAGCTTCTGGACTAGGAAGCTCTTCGAGTGCTGCTGTGCATCCCTCTTCAGAGTCTCCTCCGCCAGGAAGCGGACGTTCTCCAGAAGCAGGATGTCGCCGTTATCCAGCTCTGAGATTGCGCTTCTAGCCGCCGGGCCGAATATGTCATCTATGAACCTTACCTCTCTTTCAAGGATCTGCGATAGCATCTTTGCGTGATTCTCTAGGCTTGTGAAGTCAGGGTCTCCCGCCCTCCCCTGGTGGGCGAGTACGACCGTCTTCGCCCCCTTGTCGGAGAGCTCGCCTATAGTTTCGGCAGCAGATCTTATCCTCTCGCTGGGTTGGGGCACCCCATCCTCATCGAGGGAGGCGTTTATGTCCACCCTGACCAGGACAGTTTTTCCCTTCACGTCCACGTCATCCAGAGTTTTGAATCCCTTCAAGCTGATCGCCCCTAGAAAAGGAGGTTTGGGCTCACTTGAGGGGACCAGGGCCCCAAAGTTACATATAAATATCTCCGAGAGCCGGTTGGCCTCCCGATATCCATGCTTCTGGGACTCATCAGCGATACACATGACTGTCTTCCCGCCATCGATCTGGCTCTGGAGCTCTTCGAGGAGGAGGGGGTGGAGGCGGTTCTACACGCCGGAGACTGGGTGGCCCCCTTCTCTGCGAAGCGATTCAAGAGGTACTCGGGAAGCCTCTACGGCGCATACGGGAACAACGACGGCGAGCGCATAGGCTTGTCGAGAGCCTTCAGGGAGATGGAGGCGGTCGTAAAGGGAGAGTTCACGGCCGCTGAGATCGCCGGCTACAAGTTTGCGGTGATGCATGGCACCAACCAGGAGACTGTCGAGGCGGTAGCCCGCTCGGGGATCTATCCGTTTGTCATCTACGGACACAGCCACAAGGCATCGATCGAGAGATTCGGAGACGTGCTAGTGGTGAACCCAGGGGAGGCCTGCGGCTACCTCACGGGCCGGAGGACTGTCGGGCTGCTAGACGTGGAGAGGAAGACTGCGACGATCCGGGACTTACGGTGAGAGGGGTCCTACCCCCGGTTGAGAAGAATGGAGAAGAACGAGATAGTCCGAAGGTTCTTGGAGAGGGGGATACTTCTCGATCCAGACGCGATAGATGACTTGAGCCAGCTTGCGGAGGCCGAGCTACAGAAGCTGATCGACTCCCTGGCGGAGATGTCGGTCGAGGTGGCCTCGAAGAAGGAGATCGAGGCGACGCTTCGAGGAGGGGTCAAGCATGCAGCACCGAGGCTGAGGGTCCTACAGGCAACTCTCACATCCCCCTCGGACTCTAGGCCCGACTACCTCAGATTCTTCCAAGGAAGATACGACAGGATAGCTGGACTTATCAAGAGGAAGGCGGGGTACGGTGAGCCCATTTCCATCGTTCAGGCAAGATCGGCAGGAGGCGCCTTTACGGGAGTCGTCATGGTGTCGGACAAGAAGCGGACTAGGCAAGGCCACCTAGGCCTAGTCTTGGAGGACCCGACCGGACGCCTGAAGGCGGTGGTGCCGAAGGGTTCGCCGGTGTTCGCCGAAGCAGCCAAGCTGGTGCTCGACCAGGTCGTGGGCGTCAAAGGCGAATACGACAGAAGGAACAAGCTTCTAGTTGTGAAGGACTTGACCCTGCCCGATCTTGAGGAACAAGAAGGGCCGCTCTCGGAGGCAGGCCTCTACGCGGTCTTCATCTCGGACCTCCATTTCGGCGCCAAAGATTTCATGGAGGGCGCTTTCTCCAACTTCCTCAGCTGGACTAGGGGAGAGTTCGGAACCGCGGAGGAGAGAGAGGTCGCAAGGAGGGCTGGATTTGTCTCCATCGCAGGCGACCTTGTCGACTCCACGGGCGAGCCTGGAAAGCTCTACTCCGAGCTCTGTGAGAGACTCCGCGTCATACCTGAAAGGATCCAGATTCTAGCGATACCCGGCGAGTGCGACGCAGCCCGCATCCCGGACCCTCAACCGCCCTTCACAGAAGAGGCGCTCAAAGCCCTCAAGTCGTTGAAGAATCTGACTGCGGCGGCCAGTCCATGCAGATGCGAAATGAACGACGTCCCGGTCCTAGCGTATCACGGACGGTCCGTGGCGGACTGGATGCAGTCGATGGGAACGGAGAACCCGTGCGACTCGATCCAGCATATGCTGGCATCCCGGCTATTCGCACCCGTCTACGGAGGGTCAGTTCCAGTGCTTCCGAGCACACCGGATCCCTTCTTCATATCGGAGGTCCCGAGGATCGTCCACATGGGGCATACACACAGGGCCTGCCATACGAGGTACAGGGGCGTCCTCCTGCTTTCGACGGCGTCGTGGCTGGAGCGGGACATCGGGAACGGATCCGGAAAGGCGTTCGTCGTGGACCTATCCACCCTCGAGACCACGGTCATCGACTTCGGCAGGTGACACTGGCGACCTCTCCGAGGCGCACCTTCTTCTCCTCGCCGCTCTCAAGGTCTCGGACCGTGACCATCCCGGATTCCAGATCGGAGCGTCCCACAATGACTATGTAGCGGCAGCCACACCTGTCGGCAGACTCCATGGCCTTCCTCAGCCTGCGTCCACTCACCTCTACGAGCACAGACTGCCCCCTCTTCCTCAGGTCGGTGGCTATTGCCATGGCCTGCGGCATCTCCCCGTCGGTGACGGGAGCGACGTACACCTCGGGACGTGGGACGACGTCGGGTGGAATTAAACCCTTCGACTCTAGAGATAGGATTAGACGCGTTATCCCGCCGGCGCAGCCCACCGCTGGGCACGGTCTGCCGTAGAGCCCCACGAGCTCGTCGAATCTGCCGCCTCCGAATACGGCTCCAAGCTCCCTCTGCTCGGTGTCAAATCCCTCAAAGACGAATCCCGTGTAGTAGTCGAGCCCCCTCACAATGCTCAGGTCGAAGACGATTCTCTCCAGGTCCATGGACGGCTCCAACAGCGTGCCAATCTTCTCCATTCTGTCAACCGCAGGTTGATCGCGGAGAGCGGGCATCTCACGCAGGTACGAGCACACCTCGAATATGCTACCCCTCTTCGAGGTGAACTGTATCACCTCGTCGATCTCAGCATCGCGCAGACCGAGTTCGGAAAGAAGGGCCACCATCTGCTCGTCAGTTATCTTTCCCCGCTTATCCATGACGCGCAGTATCTCCGCAGATATCTCCTTCTTGCCAAGGGAGGCGATGAAAGAGTCCATTATCTGCCTGTCGCTCACGCAGATCTCGTAGGTCTCCAAGCCGAGCGTTTCGAGGAGCATCGCGCTGGTCTGGACGACTTCTGCGTCGGCAGCGGGGTTGTTGGTGCCAAACAGCTCGATGTCCCACTGGAAAACCGACCTGTATCTTCCGAACTGTGGTTCGTCGTACCTCCACACGTTGGAGATTGCCGCGAGTCTGAGGGGCTTGGGCCAGTCAGGGTTGTTAGCCACCATGCGTGCCATGCCAACGGTGAGGTCGAACCTAAGGGCCAGTCGGCGGCCGGCCTTGTCCTCGAAGGAGTAGATCTCCTTCTCTATCTCAGGCCCAGCCTTCGCGAAAATGGTCTCTATCTTCTCTACGTGCGTCGGATCGATCAGCTGGTAGCCAAAGAGGGACAGCACATCCTTGATCTTGCCGCAGACGTACTCCCTCTTGGCCATCTCTTCCGGATCTATGTCCCGCATCCCCCTGGGTGGGGAGAAGGATTGCCCAGGCATGGTTGACATCACATCTGGTGCTGTTCGAATGCAAGCCCTGTCGAAGCGCTATTATCTCTTTCCAGGGACCGGGCCTCGGCCGGAGGCGGTTCTCGCCGAGGAGAAATCGCGCCGGTCCGTGGTCGCCAGCCCAGCTGTATAACCCTCAAAGGGTTCCCGCCTCTACCCGTCACAGCTTCGAACACGCATCAGATCTTCCCGTGCAGCTTTTCTCAGGGACGATACCAGCAGATCTCATAGTAGTCGTTGCGGCTCCCAGGGAGCTCGATCTTTCTTGCTACGTAGTAGTTTATGTCCGTCTCCCTGTCGACAACGGCCATTAGCAGCTGCAAGCCCTTGCTTTCAGCCTCTCTCAAGGCCCTGGCGAACTCCAGGCCGCTCATCCTCAGCGTCTCTGGAATAGCTATGCAGAGAAAGGTCGGCTTGTCCCTACCCGGCTCCTCAACACCGTCTTTGGTTCGGTGGTAGAGGACCAGGTCTCCCCTCTCCACTTGGTCGTAGTCGCTCTCTGATAGAGAGGGAACGCCGAGGATAAAGGTCTTCTTCACGCTCTGAGACAGCCTGATGATTCGTCCCCACTCACTCATCAGCATGCTGTAGGACTTGGGAAAGACGTGGAGGACGTGCTTGGAGTGGACCCACTTATCCTTTCCCGTGCCAGCGCCGGGGAGGTAGATCCTGAAGTGGGCCCCGAACTTGAACCCAGTCTTGACGATGTACCCGGACCTCCTCCAGTCCTCGTAGACCGACAACAAGTCCTCCATACCTGGGTGTCTCGCCGTTGCAAACCGCATCAGCTTCTCGAACGACAGGTTAAGGCCGGTCTCCACATCGATGGCCGTGAAACCGGTCCGCTGCCTCAACAGGAAGAGCGTCTCGATGAGGTCTAGAGAAAGGTAGCTTCCGGCCTCCTCCTGCTTGTACTTTCCCAGCTGCCCTATCCACGCATCGTAGTATAGCCTCTCGGCCACATCCCTGTCGAAGAGCACGGCCATCTCCGCCTCCTTGAAAAAGTAGGAGGTAACCTTGCCCAGATCCGGGATGCTCGGCTCCTCGGCGGGGTAGAGGATCGACCTCGAACCTTTGGCGGGCAGCTCTCCAGCGGCTCGCTCCATCTCTACTGGGAAGAGGCCTCGGTCTCGCCAGTCCCTGTAGACTATGTACCTCGGCAGGATCTTGGGGTCATTCTTCCCCTGCTGCAGGAGGAACTCTCCCATCGGAATCTCGCGTTCGCCGTCGAGGAGCCGGAACTTCCTTCTTTCCAGAAGGTACAGGGTCTCCACCGGTGAGAGGAATCCCTCCTCATCGCCGAAATGCTTCTCCCTCAGGAGGGAGTTATCGGACCCAGGTCTAGGGAGGATGCCCTTTCGAGTTCTCACGAGAACGTTTTCCTGGTCTTTCTCGCACCCCTCGCCCATCTCTTCGGAAAAAGATTTATCTCCGGCTTTAAAGCTATCCTCAAGGAAGGGAGATTGGTGGCTAAGGAAGGAAGGAAGAGAGCCCAGAGGCTCCTCTTCGAAGACCCTGCTGACCCGCTTCAGTCCCTGTCGCCTGAGAACCGCGCGGTGCTCGCCTTTTTTGCGTCCGAGCTCGCCAGGTACCTCGAACGGGGGCTGGACGTAAGGCTAGGCGAGATCGAGTACAAGCTCGAAGAGCTCAGATCCTCGGTTGAGCTGGACGATGCGAAGGTGTTGAGGGACATACTCGCCCTGTTCTCGAAATACAAGATGTTCAGGGTTCTCATCGCGCTCTGCAGGTTCTCTTCCTCTGGAAAGGGGTTTACCAAAAATGCCCTGATCCGTGCTGCAGGGGTCGGCCAGGGTTTCAGGGCCGAGGGGCTGGACAGGCTGATCGAGATATTCCTGAGGAGCGGAATCTTGGTCGAGGCGGGGAGGAGAGGGCGCGGAACCGTCTACAGCGTCACTCCGAAGGGACAACGCTTCCTCTCGGTCTACGTACAGTCGGCTAGGCCTTCCTTCCTGGGCCCCTAGGAAGGGGCATGAAATTGGACGTGGCACTGCTCGGGGGGACAGGCCGCTACGGAATGGGGTTGGCGGCACGATGCGCTGGGGCGCACCGAGTCTACATCGGATCGAGAACCTACGAGAAGGCCAAGGCCGCATGCCAGAGGATCGGGTCGATGTTGGGCCGAGGCGCGGAGACCTCCTCCGCTCTTCCCCGTGAGAACTACGACGCTCTGAAAGAGGCCGAGGTCGTCGTCATATGCATCCCGTACGAGCAGGCCATCTCCACCGTTCGAACCCTGATCGGTGGCTTCGAGGATCAGATCGTGATATCGCCTCTCTCCCCCTTGGTCCGGGCGGGGGACCTTTACACCTACCTCACAGCGAGGGAGGGTTCTGCCGCCATGCAACTGTACCAGATGCTACCGGAGGGGGTAGAGGTTGTGAGCGCCCTCCAGAACGTCCCGGCCTCGAAGCTTCTGGATCTCGAAAGGCCTCTCGCATATGATGTGCCGGTCTTCACAGACTCTGGCTCGGCGAGGAAGAAGGTGTTCGAGCTTATCCGGGACATAAAGTTCCTTCGGCCTGTGTATGGTGGCCCGTTGGAGCTTTCCGCCCTTGGAGAGATGCTGGGCGCCCTTTGGCGCAATGTGGGAAAGCTCAACAAGATGGATGACCCGTCTCTAAAGTTCGTCGAATAGCCTTGGTGCTGACGACTGGTCATCGATTCGAAACAGTTATAGTCGCAGAGCTAGCGTCGCGGCCGTGCCGGATGGAAGGCCGCGCCGCCTCATCTACAACTCTGACTCCACCAACATGCTGATGGGCGGAGGGCCCATATCTCCGTCAGACCTGACACGCCGCGTCGACGAGATCTGTAGGCGGTGCGTCACCACCCTGTTTCTCTCGCCCAACGCCGGGATGAAGATGATTTGCCCGACGAGGGTCTCGGAGATGCTGACTCCCGAGTCGGTTAGAGATCCAGTCCTGGACCGAAGCCCTCCGGATCTCTCGCCGGAGGTTCTGAACAAGGGATGGAGAGAGAGGCTGGTTCGGGACAGGCTTATCCACAGTCAGGTCGCCAAAAACATTCGATCGCTTCTCAGAGCGGGGTGTGATCCCCTCGAGCTGATGATAAGACGGGCGAAGGGCAGGGGCTTGGAGACCTTCGTCAGCTTTCGGCTGAACGAGGTTCATAACGTGGAGCAGCCTGACAGCCCAATCGTATCCAGGTTCTGGAGGGAGCACCCCGGGTGGCGCCTTGGAAGGCCGGGTGACCCCCTGCCCGAGCTTCATAGAGAGATAATAGGGCCAAGGGTGAACCCAATCGTCCAATACTGGCTGCCCGGCGCTCTCAACTTCGCGGTGGATGGTGTTCGCAGGCATCGCCTAGCCCAGCTCCGGGAGATCTGCCAGGAGTACTCTTTCGACGGGCTGGATCTAGACTTCCAGAGGTTCCCTGCATACTTTCCCTTCGGAGAAGAGGAGCGCTACAGAGATGTGATGACCGGATGGATCGAACAGGTAAAGCTTATGGTCGAGGAGATCGCTCAACGGCGCGGCAGGAGGATCCTTCTCTCCGCCAGGATAACGGCGCGTCCCGAGCAGAACGAGGGTCTAGGCCTGGATCCAGTCACATGGGTGCATGAGGGGCTGATAGACTTCCTGACTGTATCCCACTATCTCCGCAACGATTTCCCGCTGCCCATAGGCGAATACAGGAGGACGGTTCCCAAGGAAACTCCGCTCTATGCGTCGATCGAGTACGAGAGAGATCCCGAACAGTACAGGTGCATAGCCAGGCGGCTTTGGAGAGACGGTGTCGACGGGATAATGGTCTTCAACTTCTTCGCTGCACGAGAGGAGGGGAGGGAGCCTAGGTTCGATCTACTCTGCGAGATTGGCAGTCCAGACCTTCCCGATCCACAGCGAGAAGAGTAGGCGGGGTATGACTTGATCCAAGTCTTTGTGCCAAAGGAAGGCAGTCCTCCACGGGGTGAGCAGAGGCCTTTGGAAGATTTCTGGAGGAAACGCGTCGTGATCACATGGCCCTGACGGATACATCGAAACACATGCCTAGCCGAACAGATGCTGACAGGGATGGATACGGCAGCTTCCTCACTATCTGCGACGAGTTTGGAGGAAGGTTTTGTTCAACCCCGGGCGAGAGGCGCGCTGCGAAATACTTGCTGGAAAGCCTGATCCGGTATGGGTTGAAAGACGTCCACGCCGAGCCGGTTGACTATCTTTCCTGGCGCCGCGGCCGTGCCGCACTCCAAGTTCTTCACCCTAGGAGGAGGCAGATACGGGCACTGGCCTTCGCCTATTCCTCGCCGACCCCAAAGGAGGGGATCGAGGCAGACCTTGTGTTCATACCAAGGCCGACCCGAGAGGCGTTCGAAGAGGCCCCGGAGCTTGGTGGTAAGGCGGTGCTCACATACGTTGGGCACGGGGTGGGTCCGGCCTGCCAGAGTACCAGGTTTGCAGCGGACCTGGGTGCAACCAGCCTCATACTGATGGCCAACACGTTCTGCTCGCTTCAGCCCACCGGCGCGTGCAGGTGGAACCAGGCCGCCGAGATACCTGTCATTGGGATCAGCAGGGAGGACGGAGAATACCTCCTGAGGCTGATGCGCCGAGGAGAAGAGGTAGGTGTAAGGATCTCGATGTCGAGCAGGATCAGGAGGGCCCGGTCTTGGAACATAGTGGGCGAGATACCGGGAGGATCGGATAGCCGCGAGGTTTTGCTGGGGGCTCACTACGACGGCTTCGACGTAGCTCAATCAGCCATAGACAACGCGTCCGGCGTAGCCGTCGTGCTGCAGGTGGGCCGGTCCCTCTCAAGGGCAGGGGTCAAGCTTGACCGGACCGTCAAATTCGTTTTCTTCGCGGCCGAGGAGCTGGGAATGCTTGGATCCTATTCCTATGTCAGGCAGCATGAGGCCCAGCTCCGAGATGTGGTCGCCATGGTGAACACTGATTGGCCGGGGTCACCGGCAAGTCTGGGCGTGCAGAGGCCTTTCGAAAGCCTGCTTCGACACCTGAAGGAAAGCGGCGACGCAGCTTTGAGGGACGCGAAGCAAGGGCTGGGGATGTACAGCGACCAGTTTCCATTCACCATGAAGGGGGTACCGGCCATGTGGGTCGGCGGCCCCATAACCGGGAGGGATCTTGAGATATACCATACCGTTTTTGATACGGCAGACAAAGTTCCTCGCCAGGTGATAGAGGAGTCGGCCGAGGTTATGAGACGCGTCGCCGTCGATCTTGCGTCCTCCAAAGTCGACTCGATAGAGCATCTAACCGAAAAGGAGTTCAGAGACTTCCTCCTGGAGGAGGGCCGTTCGGAAGACCTGCTGGCAGAGGGACGCTGGGAAGAGGATCCTATTGGGAGGTGATGAGTTGCTTAACCGGGTGAAGCAAAAGTTGAAGCACGGGAGGCCGGCCCTGGGAGTCAACCTCTCCGTGATGGACCCGCTATCGATAGAGGTGGTGGGGAACTCTGGGTTCGACTGGGTTCTCTACGACACCGAGCACGGGCCCTGGAGCATAGAGACGGTGGACGACATGATCCGGCAGACCTGTGGCTGCAGCGCAAGCCCGATAATAAGGGTCGTGTGGGACGACCTCAACGCCATCAAGAGGGCGCTAGACACTGGGGCGTATGGGGTGATAGTTCCGTGGGTTTCGACGAGGAAGATGGCCGAGGATGCCGTCCGTTTCTGCAGGTACCCACCGGAGGGCCTGAGGGGCTGCGGACCCGGCAGGGCTGCCAGGGCGTGGGGAGTATCCGTTGACGAGTACATAGAGGTGGCGAACAGGGAGATCTTGGTCGCCGTGCAGATAGAGAGGGCTGAGGCGGTGTCTAGGGTGGAGGAGATAGTCTCTGTCGAGGGGGTGGACGCCACCTGGATCGGACCAGCGGATCTCTCCCTCTCCATGGGCGTGAAGGTGAGAGACGCATTTTCCGACCCAAGGGTTTCCGAGGCTATGGACGCGGTTGTCGATGCCTGCGTTGACGCCGGCGTGGCTCCCGGCATAGCCGCCGGGGGAGGCGTTGAGCAAATAAGCAGGCTGATCGAAAGGGGATTCAGGTTCATCACAGTCGGGGGCGACCTTGGCATGCTCGACCTGGGGTGTGCCACCTTCCTGAGAGGTATACGCGAGCCATGACCGGCTAGTAGAGCCCTCTTGGGCGGATGAGCACTTCAATGCCTCTCAGAAATAGTTTTAACATCAAGCTCGAGGCGGCGCCGGAGGATCGTTGTGATCAAGGTCGTCAAGTTCGGCGGGACAAGCATAGGTACTCCCGCCAGACTTCGAAGGGCCGTCAAGTCGATAAGGGCTGAGGTTGAGAGGGGCCACTCCCTGGTAGTGGTCGTCTCAGCGATGGGCAAGACGACCGACGAGGTCCTGAACCTCATCGACTCCATCGGCATGAGTCTTTCTCAGAGAGCCGTTGACGAGATCGTCTCGATGGGCGAGAGGCTTAGTGCCAGGGTTCTCTGGGCCCTTCTCCAGGCCGGCGGAGTGAATTCGGTCTTCCTAGACCCGTCAATGGAGGAGTGGCCCATCATAACAGACAGCAACTTCGGCGACGCAGAGGTGCTTCTCGGCGAGACGGCGGAGCGCTGTCGCCGCTACATAATGCCTCTCCTCGAAGCAGGAACCGTACCGGTGATATGCGGATTCATAGGGAGGGATGCGGAGGGCAGGGTTACCACCTTGGGTAGGGGGGCGAGCGACCAGACTGCTTTTCTGCTGGGGTGGTGCCTCGATGCCGACGAGGTCGTCATTGTAACCGATGTGGAGGGAGTAATGTCGGCGGATCCTAGAATCGTGAAGAACGCCCGGCTCCTCCCATCGATATACATAGAGGAGCTCTGGGACCTCAGCGTCGGTGGGGCCCAGGTTCTGAACTCGAAGGCCCTTAGATTCAAGAAGGAGGGTCAGAAGGCGAGGATCGTTCACTACAGGAGTTCGAACCTAGATTCTGGAGGGACTGAGATAGTGGGATCGGCCGATACGGATGTAAGGGTTTGGTTGGACGAATCTCCCGTGGCCGCTGTGACGGTTGTCGGCGAGAAGATGAGCCAGGTTCCAGGGCTGCTTGCTCGCTTCTCCCAGGCTCTCGCCTCGAAAGGCATCAACGTGATAAGCGTGAGCACAGGCCGTTGGTCGATAAGCTTCTTCGTCGAGTACGAGAGGTCGGCGGACGCCGTCAAAGTCCTCCACAGCGTCGTGGTAGGGAAGGGACCGGCCAAGGCGGTCACGAGGAGCGACAGGTGTGCCATGCTCACCGTCAGTGGCAGGCGGCTGATACAGACGCCAGGCGTAGTGGCCAGGTGCCTGCTGCCCCTGGCGGAGAGGCGCCTAAACGTGGTCGAGGTCTCGACAAGTAAGGCCGAGATCAGCATATTTGTGAACTGGAAGGATAGGAACGAGGCGCTGAGGCTGGTCAGGCAGGCAGTTCTGTCCCTCGAGGAGCTTGAGAACGACGGCTAGGCCGCGCTAGCGGAAGGTCGTCGTCGTAACTTCGCGGTAGAGCCTCCTCCTTATCATGACCGTCCATAGGACGAATCCGCATAGCAGCGCCGTCGCCGTCACGCTGAGCCACTCGATCAGGTACACCCACATCAGGGCTTCATTCTTGACTTTCTCCGACAGGGCCTCCGCCTCGTCCATAAGCTTGAGTGCTTCGTCGGTCTCCATCAGCGCTCCCTGGAAGTCCTGTTGCAGGTAGAGGTCCGTGGCCCTCTTCCGTGCCTCGTCGACCTGGCTGACCACCCTGAGGATCCTGTTGGGATTTGCCCCGAACCTCTCGACGAACTCGACCAGGGATGTTATTATGATCTTCCTGCTGCCCAAGGTGGACATCTTCTGCCTCACAGTGTGGACGAGTTCGAGGTCCTGGGGTATCGGCCTGCCGGCACAGTAAAGCATGAGGTTGGTGACGAAGTCGGGGAGGTACTCCCAGTGCATGAAGAGCCACCCGCCCCCCGGCGTCCAGTCGCCGGTCATTGTGAAGACCCTGCCTGTGTGGTAGATCCATGTTGAGAAGAAGGGATTCTCCCATCCCGCATACGAGCTTCTATCTATCACGTCTACGGCTAGGATCCTAGCCCCCTCCTTGGGCTGCACTATGTTGCAGTCGTAGCTCTGAAGGAATCTGAGGTCTGGACGCCAAGGCAGGCTCTTCATAAACTCGTTTTCCCTGTCGACGATCTTGACCTTTCCGCCCTCATAGGCCCCCGCGACTGTCTCGACGGGTAGAACGTCGCCTACGGGTGTTGGCCCCCAGTCAGGGTTCCCGGCCGCCCCGCCAAAGGTCTCGTGCCCGCCGACCATGACGAGGCCCGTGTGGTTCTCGACAACCGCCCTTCTAAACCACTCCAGCTGCTGCCGGGTGAAGCTGTGGACGTTGGAGTCGCTTATGATGATCACGTCGTATGTCCTCACAAGCTCGTCGTACGTCCTCGGCATGTAGATTCTGATAGCTCGCTTGATGTCAGATGAGGATATCCCCGCGTAGTGGTCCCTTGAGGCCTGGACCGGCGTTACGCGGAGAAACGGCTCAGACTTCATGTATATGTACGGGGTGAGGCCCGGGTATGGGTCACCCGTATACAGCACTCCAACGGGAGACGCCTTCTGCCCCATCGCCGCGGCAAGCAGCAGGACGAGGCCGAAGGCAAACGGGATTGTCCTCACGGCAGCGGGTTCTGGCCCTGGGAAGAAATATGTTGAGGTATCCGACGTGGGATACCTCAGCTGAGGTTGGTCTAGACGTATTCTAGGGGTTCCTCTCTCCTCTTGACTTCTCTGGCGGGGGCCGTCCTCATCTTTCTGAACCGCTGCAGCATGTTCTTGAAGTTCTCGAGCTCCGATGCTGGCATGGGCTCGACCTTCTTCAACGCCTCCTCGAAGTGCTTCATCTTGACCTTGGCGTTGGAGACGCCGTCCTTCGAGGATGCGTCGCCTCCCTCTGACACGTACTCCCTGATGGCGAGCATCACAGCCTCGTTGCATACCGCGGCGATGTCGGCCCCAGTGTAGTTCTCGGTGCGTTTCGCCAGCTTCTCCAGGTCTACGTCGTCGGCGAGAGGCTTGCCCTTTGTGTGGATCTTGAAGATCTCGAGCCTGGCCTTCTCATCTGGTGGGGGGATGTATATGGCCCTGTCGAACCGTCCCGGCCTCAGCAGAGCTGGATCAATTATGTCGGGGCGGTTGCTGGCCGCGATGACGGTGACGTCGTTGAGCTCCTCCAGCCCGTCGAGCTCGGTGAGGAACTGGCTGATAACCCTCTCGGTGACGTGGGAGTCTCCGAACATGCTTCCCCTGGTCGGCACCACGGAGTCTATCTCGTCGAAGAAGATTATGCAGGGCGCGGCCATCTTCGCCTTCCTAAAGGTCTCCCTCACGGCTCTCTCGCTTTCCCCGACCCACTTCGATAGGAACTCCGGCCCCTTTACGCTTATGAAGTTGGCCTCGCTCTCAGTCGCCACTGCTTTGGCTAGGAGGGTCTTGCCAGTGCCGGGGGGACCGTAGAGCAAGATGCCCTTTGGCGGCTTCGCGTTCATATGCTTGAACAGCTCTCCGTACTTGAGGGGCCACTCAACGGCCTCCCTGAGCTCCTGCTTCGCCTCTTCCAGCCCGCCGATGTCGGACCAGTGGACGTTGGGAGTCTCGACCAGGACCTCTCTGAGGGCGGACGGCTCCATCTCTCTGAGGGCGGCCATGAAGTCATCCCTCGTAACCTTGAGGCTGTTGAGGACCTCGGCCGGGATGGAGTCGGCCTCCAGGTCTATCTTTGGAAGAACCCTCCTCAGCGCCCTCATAGCCGCCTCTTTGGCAAGGGCGGCCAGATCCGCACCGGTGAAGCCGTGGGTTAGGTTGGCTATCTCCTGTAGATCCACCCCTTCCAGGGGCATGCCTCTGGTGTGGATCATGAGTATCTCGTAGCGCCCCTTCCTATCAGGGATTCCTATCTCTATCTCCCTGTCGAATCTCCCCGGCCTCCGGAGGGCAGGGTCGAGGGCGTTGGGGCGGTTCGTCGCACCTATAACGACGACCTTCCCCCTAGACTCGAGGCCGTCCATCAGGGCGAGGAGCTGGGCAACCACCCTCCTCTCAACCTCTCCAGTGACCTCTTCCCGCTTCGGCGCTATGGAGTCTATCTCGTCGATGAAGATTATGCTGGGTGCATTCTCCTGTGCCTGCTTGAAGATCTCCCTCAGGTTTTCCTCGCTCTGTCCGTAGTACTTGCTCATGATCTCGGGACCGCTTAGGCTGAAGAAGTTGGAGCTCGTCTCACTCGCCACTGCCTTGGCCAGGAGGGTCTTTCCAGTCCCAGGAGGCCCGTGAAGAAGCACGCCCTTTGGTGCCTCAACACCTAGCTTCTCGAAAAGCTCTGGATGCTTCAATGGGAGCTCTATCATCTCCCTGACCTTCTGGATCTCGTCGCTCAGTCCACCTATGTCCTCGTAGGTTACCCTGGGTATCTGGCCGAGGGCCTCTGCCGGCTTCTCGGAGAGGACCACCCTGGTTCTGTCGGTGAGCATGACTGCCTGTGCCGCCGGGGTATGGGAGGTCACAACGAGGTCTATCCTCCTTCCCATTATGTTGAGCGGGATGGTGTCGCCCTTGGTCACCACCCTTCCCTCGAGAATCTGGGCTAGGTATTGCTCCCCACCGACTATCTTGAGGGGCTCCGTGGGGGCAAAGGTGATGGACTGGGCCTCTCTGGCCTCCGTCCTCTTGACGGTGACCTTCTCGTCTATACCCACACCCGCATTTCTACGCGTGTAGCTGTCTATCCTAATCACGCCAGTGCCGAGGTCCTCCATGTATCCGGGCCAAGAGATGGCGACGGTTCTCCTCTTCCCCTCGATGGAGACGACGTCTCCAGAGGTCAGGCCCAGCCTGTGGGCCACCTCGGGGTCTATCCTAGCTATCCCGCGGCCGACGTCCTTCTGACGGGCCTCGGCAACTCTAAGGACAGCTGAATCGGTACGAGTCGACATTTCAATCAACCTCCTTTTCTATCAATCCGATATCCTCGAGCTTGGAGAGGATGCCTCTGACGAGTTCCTCTCTCATTCCGAGGGCTTCGGACACCTCGTTGAGGGTGAAGTTATCGTGGGAAACTACGTAGTGCATGACCTCCCTCTCCTCGTAGGAGTCGGAGAGGGTCCGAATGATGCTTCGGGCCTTATGCAGCTCTTTCTCCTTGAGGAGCATTAGATCCGATATGGCTCTCTCTAGCTGTGAGAGCCTCCGGTTGAGCTCTTTGATCCTGCTGTGGATCTCCTTTAGCTGCTCTATCCCGAGGTCTTGGAGGGATGGCTCAGACTCAACGTGCTGCGGTATCGGGATCTCTTGGAACCTGGCCTCGAAGAGGTTGGGCGCAACGTCCAGCCTGACCCAGAGACGCTTGGTGGCCACGTAGCACTTTCTCGCAGGCCCCATGTTGCTCTCTTCCTTTGTGCACCTGACGAATCCGTACTTCTCCAGCACGTCTAGGTGCTTCATCACGGCCTGCGGGCTGAGCTTCAGCTCTTTGGCAAGCTGGAGGGGATAGTGGGCCTCGGTGGTTAGCCTGCTAAGTATCCGTCTTCTAGTCGGGTTCTCGAGGAGCATCAGCAGCGTGTCGAGGTCTTCCATCCCTCCGCCTCCTGACAGAAAAAAGGAACAAGCCCCGAGAAGGGCTACTGCACCTGAATCTTCCTTCCCTTCCTCTCGGGGGTCCTCTTGTCGAATACGACCTCTAGCACGCCGTTGTTGTAGGTCGCCTTGGCCGAGTCAGGGTTGACCGGGGCCGGCAGGTCGACCTCCTTGTAGTACTTCCGCTTCTCGGTGTCGACTCTGATGACTAGGCTGTCCTCGCTGGTCTCCAGCTCTATGTCACTCTTGTCCACTCCTGGAAGCTCTGCTGTCACCGTGATTTGCTTGTCTGTCTCATTGACGTCAACCAGGGGCTCTCTGCCCATGGGGAGGCCCTCCTTGGCGCCGCTGACAAGTCCCTTGACGTTGCCGAACTCCTCGAAGTGAGGCACGCCGTCTGGGCCGATCCTGAAGGACCACCCGTAGACGAAGGGGCCGCCCTTCTCGGGCGACTTGAGCTCCCCTCTCCGAGCCTTCTCGAAGAGGGTGTTCATGTCTTCAGCCATCCTCCTGAAGCTCTCCTCAAACTCCCTAAAGAAATCGCTGTAGAAGCCCCTTCCGAAGAACTCGTCCTCTATCCAGTCGAAGGGGCTGGGAAATCTGTCTCTGCGTCTCCTCCACCACGACATTGCAATCACCCCCTTTGGGTCCAAGGTTGTCGTTAGGTTGACAACCTGAAGTTATTAACTTCGCGGTAATATAAAAATTTTTCCTTTTTTCCCGACTAGCCAGCGCGCAAGGAAAGATCGCCCTTCTTGGATCTCTGGATCTCCCATTGGTCCGAGTCGGATAGACTTGGTGTCCTAGGAACTGGCCGGACGAGGAAGCCGTGCTAGTACATGACGAAGACCAGAGACGGGATCGTCCTCTTCAGCCTCTGAACCTCGTAGCTATAGAGGTAGGCCCTTGGGGCCGTGCCGAGTATGGTGAATACCAGCTTACTCACAACCCGCCCCGTTTTCGAGTCCTCAGAGCTCCCCACTATCTTGTAAAATCCGCCTCCGAGCTCCCCAGCCGGCTTGATGAAGACCGGTAGACGCAGGAGTTTTGCCTCCTCGTCGCTAAGCATAGCTCTGAGGCGATTGAGATCCTCCTTGTCAACGACGTACTTGGTCCCGTCCCTGCAGACAAACTCGGGGTTTTCCTCCTTGAGCAGATCGGTGAAGCTCTTTGCCCTGGGAACCAACAGCATCATTCGCTTCCTCTCTAGATTGATTCCCCTCAGCAGCCTCTCAAAGGCCGAGGACACAAAAGCTCTGGATGGAACTCTAAGATAAGTATTGCGATCCCTGCGGACTCAGCAACGGTGACGTTTAAAAGCTCAAGCCGGTTGGCGGCATCAGGTGCGGGTGATGGTGGAGAAGAGGAGGGTAGCGGCGATAGCTCACAGAGGCGTGCGCGAGCAGGCTCCTGAAAACACACTTCCCGCTCTCCAGCGGGCCATCGAGATGGGACTGGACTTCGTCGAGATCGATGTCCACTCCACCCTGGACGGCGGCTTGGTTCTTTCCCACGACTCGACAGTTGACAGGATGACCGACGGCTCGGGCAGAATCCGGGACATGACCCTTCAACAGGTGAAGTCTCTGGACGCCGGCGTAAAGTTCGGCGAGGAGTTCGAAGGGACGAGGATACCTACCTTGGACGAGGCGCTGGAGCTGTGCAGAGGAAGGATCGGAATATACCTTGATCTGAAAGATGCCCCAGTGGGCGACGTGATAAGGTGTCTCGACGAGCATGGGATGATCCGGGACACCGTCGTTTACTCCTCACTGAGTGTCTTGATGGAGATAAAGAGGGAGAGGCCAGACCTCGCAGTGATGCCCGGCCCGGGGAGCTGGCTCGCCCTGCCAGGAATGGCATCGCTCGTAGCCAAGGCGCTTCCCGCCGAGTACATAGACTCCAACCTAGTTGACTGGACGAGCGAGAGGGTGGACGAGGCGCATGCCGCCGGAGCCAAGGTGTTCATGGACACCCTCGGCCAGAGGGATCACAGGGAAGGAATGATCGAAGCGATAGAAATGGGCGCTGACGGGATTGATACCGACCATCCAGATGTGCTTCTCGCCGTGCTAGAGGAACTCGAGGTGGAGAGGTGGTCACGTGGATACTGAATCGGGATTCAGCTACGAGAAGATCATATGCCCCGCCACGGACAGGTACCCGCGAAACGGAGAGGGAGACGTAGTTCAGCTTTCGGACGGAAGCCTGCTCTTGGCCTACACGGAGTTCTACGGGGGGCACGGCGACTTCTCCCACGCGCTAATCGCCTCCAAGACATCTACAGACGGGGGGTTGAGCTGGCGTGACCACAAGGTCCTGCAGCCGAACATCGGAAGGGTAAATGTGATGTCGGCAAGCATAGAGAGGCTGCATTCGGGCGAGCTCGGCCTCGTATTCCTGGTGAAGAATGGGGAGCATGACTGTAAGGCCTACTTCAGGAGGTCAAAGGACGAGGGACGTACCTGGAGCGATCCGGTCTGCGCAACGCCGGAGGAGGGGTACCACGTGGTGAATAACGACCGCCTGGTTCAGCTCAGATCTGGCAGATTGCTGATACCGGCTTGCAGCTATCCCAACGGATGTGGTAAGGATCCGAAATGGGCCAACGTGTTCTACTCTGACGACGGTGGAGAGAGCTGGCAGCTCTCAGATTCCCGACTAGCTGTGGAAGGGTCCCAGTCCGGGATGCAGGAACCGGGGGTGGCTGAGCTACCCGACGGCAGCCTCCTGATGTTCATGAGGTGCGACCTCGGATACATCTACTACTCGCGCTCCAAGGACGAGGGAGTAACTTGGACCAGTCCCAAGCCGACGTCGCTGGTCGCACCTGTCTCACCGTGCACCCTCAAGAGGATACCGGGGACCGACGACCTCCTCGTGATTTGGAACAACAGGGAGAACCATCCCGCTTCGGAGCCATTCCAGCGCAGAACTCCTCTGACGGCCGCCGTATCGGAGGACGGGGGAGAGACGTGGATCAACGTCCGCGACATCGAGGCTGACAGATCGAGGACCTATTGTTACACCAGCGCTACCTTTGTCGGGGAGAGAGTCATTCTAACCTACTACGTCTCGGAGCAGAAGCCGGAGGGGGAACGCGTCCTCGCCTCGCTGAAGTTGAAGATCCTTGATCTGGACTGGTTCTACGGCGGGGAGTAGAGTCCCATGTCGCTCAAACCGGCTTTGCCTGAGAGGTCCTCGCAGACTGTCGGCGAACTCTGAGGAGGAGGCTTTCCGGGCCGGCGAAGGGCAGGGCCTATTCGGGTCACTCCGTCAAAATGTATTTAAGATGGAACGGTCGGCTTACGCATATGGCCGGCGAGGACCTTCTCCCCCTTGTAGCACCGCTGGCCGCGCTGCAGGCCATCTTGGCGATAGTCGCTCTGTACGACCTGTGGAAACACGAGTCTGCGAGGTATCTGAGCAGGGTGGCTTGGGCGGTCGTCGTCTTGGTGTTCAGCATTTTTGGCCCGCTTCTCTACTTTGTTCTTGGGCGAGGGGAGTCATGACCGCAGTGATAGTTTGCCGGGGTCTCACCAAGAGATTCGGAGACATTTTGGCAGTTGACGGGATCGACCTGGAAGTACAGGAGAAGAGGGTATTCGGCTTTCTAGGTCCCAACGGCGCTGGGAAGACTACAACCATAAGGATCCTATGTGGCCTGATAAGACCCACCGCGGGTACGGCTTGCGTGGGCGGAGTAGACGTGGGTGAGAAGTCGATCGAGTCGAGAAGGAGCATAGGATATCTGCCCGAGAACCCGGTTTTCTACGGCTGGATGACCGGGGAGGAGACCCTCATCTTCTTCGGCCGCCTCTTTGGAATGAGGGGCGACGAGCTCCGGGACAGGGTTGACGAGCTGCTTCGGATCTCAGGGCTCGAGGAGGCAAGGAGACGTCCTG
>CAYWSC010000003.1:0-24240 GCA_964460695.1 Hadarchaeota archaeon (SeqCode) | reverse complement strand
GCGGTGGCTGGATGATGTCTAGGTGGGACTACTACGGAGACTATGCGGTCAACCTCATGCTGTACCTTGCGAAGAGGAAGCTCCCAACAGACCCGGTGGTGGTCCACGAATACAGGCGGATGGTACACACCCTGATGGTCACCAAGGCGACCCTCTTCTCGCTTATAGACTTCGTGGAGAGCTTCGGCGGCAACCCGAGGCCCATCAACAGGGAGCTCGGCGTCGTCGATGACATGGTCGCGGCCGCAAAAGAGGACTATCTCGACGAGAATTGGGACTCGGCCCTGTCGAAGGCCAAGGCGGCTATGGAGAAGATGAAGGAAATCGAGGACCTGGCGATGAGGATCAAGAGCCAGGCGCTCTTCTGGGTCTATGTCATAGAGTGGCTGAGCGTCTCTGGGGTCAGCCTGCTTTCGGCCGTCGTTCTGTGGAGCCTCATGGTGAAGAGGAAGATGTACAGGGAGGTCAGGACGACCCGCGGCATGGCAAGGTAGCTGTCAGACGATTCGACTGCCTGCCCGCGAATCGGAAGCTCTAAAGCTTTTTAATCTTTGAGGCATCTGTAGATTCGGGAATGTGGAGCAAGATTGAGGAGTACTTCAAGCCGTACCCAGCAAGGTGGAAGGTAGCTGTCCAGCTCATACGTCAGGGCCTCGCAGTGAGGAACGGATCGGTCATGAGCGGCGATATGGAGATACCGGCCGCCAGCGTAGCCAGGGCATGCGGCGTCGACCGGAGGGTGGTGGCGGCCACCATAGAGTCCATAGAAAGCGAGGAATCCATCAGGAACATATTCGAGAAGCTCGAGCCTACGCTTTTTCTAGCCAAGGCTGGAAGCGCTCTCGGATACGGAGTCCTGGAGATAGAGGTGGAGAACCCCCTGGCGCCGGGCATCGTCCAAGAGGTTACCTCTGAGATCGCCAGCCGGGGAATATCAATCCGGCAGGTAGTAGCCGACGACCCCCGGTTCTCGGACCCGCCTCTGCTGACGATCATAACGGATCAGCCGCCGCCAGGCGACCTCATCGAGGCGATCAAGGCTAAGAGCGGCGTGCGACAGATCACCATAAGGTGACGTCCGCTTCGAGGCGCCTTGATAGCTGGGGCCGCTCTCCGATAAGATTTTAATTCGCCCCGAGGGCGTGTGGGGGTGAATGAACTTCCTAGAGGACGTCGTTGCGGGGAGGCAGACCGAGCTTCTCCACGCAGTTCTCGCCCGATACGGACGGGGAACCTTCGACGGCCCCGCCGCCGAGGTTTCAACCTCAAGGGGCAGGGTGAGGATAGCTGCGAGCTACATGTACACCCCCATCATCGGTCAGCTGGCCTGCCGTCTCGCATCTGGAGAGCTCTCGGTCAGAGGGGCGATCGTTTCGAGGGCCGATCTAGAGGGGAGGATTGAGGATGCTGGTCTCGAATTCTCCTCTAGCAAGAGGGCTGGCGTCTACACCTACAAGGTGTCTGGCTCCCTTTCACCCGAGCAGCTTTCCGATGTCTACGAGGCCTTCTGGGATTCAAGCGTGCTGCTTTCGGCCCGTGGAGGCGGGGTGTCGCTCTCAACCTCCCCACGGATACCCAAGCCGAACAAGATGGCCGAGCCGTCGTTCACAAAGCTTCAGGCACCCGTCTCGGACGAGATTCTCAGAGAGGTGATGGAGTCGATAGCCCCTGGATCGGGCGTCTCTGGATTCCAAGATGCATCGGTTTCCCACACGATAAGGATCGACGAGATCGTAATACCGGAGGAGCTGCGCGGCGAGCCGGCCTCGGTGAGGAGGGTGGCTGCCAAGAGGAGGGGTGTCCTGAAGAGGCTTCTCACCGTTGACGGCCGCAAGATGGAGGATGAGTTTAGCTTCTTTGCATGAGGGATATGTGTGAGCGGGAAAGTAGATAGGGTTGTACTGGCATACTCCGGGGGCCTAGACACCAGCGTCGCGGTGAAGTGGCTTCAGGAGACCTATTCAGCTGAGGTGGTGACGCTCACCCTAGACGTTGGTCAGAGGACCGTTGACCTCGAGGGTGCAAGGAGGAAAGCCCTCTCCCTAGGAGCCGTTGGAGCCGAGTGCAAGGACGTCAAGGAGGAGTTCGCCAACGAGTATGTCGCGCCGGCTATCAGGGCTAATGCCCTCTATGAGGGGGCCTATCCGATAAGCACCGCGCTGACCCGCCCGCTTATCGCCAAACATCTTGTCGACGCTGCGGAGAGGTACGGGGCCGACGCGGTCGCCCATGGCTGCACTGGCAAGGGGAATGACCAGGTCAGGATGGATGTAACCATAAAGGCCCTGAATCCGGATCTGAAGATAATCGCTCCTGCAAGGGAGTGGTCCTTCGGCAGGATGGAGGAGATGGAGTACGCCCGCAGCCGGGGTATCCCCGTGCCGGTCGACGCCGGGAGCCCCTACAGCACCGACGAGAACCTGTGGGGAAGGTCGATCGAGTGCGGCCTCCTGGAGGAGCCAATCAACGAGCCCCCAGAGGAGATATACACCCTGACCACGGATCCGAGGAGGGCACCGGAAGAGCCCGAGTATCTCACAATAGGCTTCGAGTCCGGCGTCCCAAAGATCCTCAACGGGAAGAAGATGGATCTTGTTTCTCTGATCAGGAGTGTTGCGGAGCTGGCCGGCAGGCACGGGGTCGGGAGGATCGACCACATGGAGGACCGGGTAGTCGGGCTCAAGTCGAGGGAGGTCTATGAGTGTCCCGCGGCCACGGTTCTCCTTGCAGCCCACAGGGATCTGGAGAAGTATGTTCTGACCAGCAGGGAGCGCGAGTTCAAGGAGGTGGCCGACCGGGAGTGGACAAACCTTGTCTACAGGGGGCTCTGGGTCGAACCCCTCAGGGAGGCGCTTCAATCCCTGATCGAGAGGCTCAACGCTACGGTCACCGGAGAGGTTCGAGTCCGACTCTACAAGGGCGGGGTGCAGGTCGTGGGAAGATCGTCGGAGTTTGCCCTCTACGACCTTTCGCTGGCGACCTACGACAAGGAGCGCGACGTCTTCAGCCATGCCTCCGCCGCCGGCTTCATAGACCTCTGGGGGCTGGAGGCGAGGATTGCCTCGCGGAGAAGGGCGAGAGGGACCTAGGGCCTGTGCGGCCTCAGCGCCCTCGGCGGCCTGAGGGCGAGTCGCCTCCTCTCGACGGCCTCCTCAAGCACCGCGGCCACCTCCCTCGCCTGGTCCAGCAGACGAGATGGGGCAAAGGCGGCCCGCCTCGAGACGCTGTCCCTCCTCCAGACCCACGGGACGTATCCCACGGCCTCCACGCCATCCTGGTTGTTGAGGGCGTCTAGAATGGTCCGGCGCAGGTTTATGCGGTTACGTATGGCCATCCTCCTCGCCCGCCCCGCTATCTCTCTCCCCCTCATCCCGCTCGAAGCGATGTCCTCCCCGATGACCCTGTAGAGTTCTAGCTCGAGGTCCCGGACGAAGAGAAGCGGGTAGAAGGAGCCTCCGCTGTGCATGCGGTAGAGGATCCTCCGGATCTGCTCCCTTGAGAGCGGGCGGCGTGGAAGGCGTATTCCCCTCGCCCTGCTCCTAGCAAGATAGTGGGAGATGGCGGCTGGCAGATACGCCTCGACGAGCTGATCGAGGACGGAGCAGATGGCGCAGGCGATCCTGCCCTCGAGCTCCTCCATCTCTATCGAGAGGTCATCTATCCTCTCCTGGTACGAGATGCGCACTGACTGGGATGCAAGCCTCTTCAGCAGGTGGGTAAGCCTGGCCCTCTTGTCCAGGATCTGGCGGTAGCGAGGGGCGTACGGCTGGATGATGCTAGAAACGCCACCTGTGCCGGCGGCCTTGCCGCCTGCCTCGGCCTGTGGCCCGACCTCCATCTCTGCCTTTGGCGTTATTGTGCTCTCGAGCCTGGCCTGGTGGCTCGCGTCCCCAACCATTTCATTTATATTGGCCCCTCAGCCTTAAATAGTTGGAGTGATTATGGTGACGGGAGTCGTCTCGTTCCTCTTGCTTCAGGCAGGGAGGGGAAAGCTCTTCCCAGACTTCAAGCAGCCGTACATATTCCTGCTTCTCTTCGTGCTGATGGCCGCGTTGATAGCGTACGCGTACATCACACGCGAGAGATAGCGCCTTTCTAGATCTCGTCCGGCGCCTCGACTCCGAGGAGTCCGAGCAGCGTCGTGAGCACGTCCCTCACAGCCTGGGTTAGGGAGAGTCTTGCAGACCTGACGGGCTCCTCGGCCTGGATGACCCTGTGCTTCATATAGAACTTGTTAAACAGGGACGAAACCTGGATGGCGTGGTCCGTCAGGTAGTTCGGCTTCATATCGGCGGCGCTTCGAGCTATAACGGTGGGAGTCAAGGCGAGGGACCAGATCAGCTCCTTCTCCTCCGGTGTATCCAGGCTTGTGGCATCCCCCGGCGTGTAGTCGCCCGCCTTCCTGAGTATGCTGGATGCCCTGGCGCTTGCGTACTGGACGTAGGCCGACGAGTCCCCTGTAAAGTCGATGGCCTCGTCCCAGCTGAACCTTATCCCCTTGTTGGGGTCGATCCTCAGGATGTTGAACTTGATGGCGCCTAGCCCCACCTGGACGGCTATCCTCTCCACATCAGCCTCGGCCAGGTCTGGGCGCCGCTTGAGGACCTCCTCCCGGGACCTAGCTATGGCCTCGTCTATCACCTCGTCTAGGGGCACAGTCCTGCCTGTGCGCGTGGACATCTTCTTCCCGCCCTGATAGGTCACGAAGGAGTAGAAAGCGGCCCTAAGGTCTTCTTGATGTCCGAGGAGCCTCAGGGCTGCCTTTAGCTCGGTAAACTCCCTCTTGTGGTCCTCACCGAGAACCGTGACGAAGCGGTCACCCCTCTTGAACTTCCACTCGTGGTAGGCTATGTCCCTCAGGGTATAGGTGGACGACCCGTCCGCCTTGACGAGGGTCACAAACTCGGACTTCCGCCTCTTCAGACCAAGCCGGGATAGGTCCATGCCCACCGAGCCGTCTGGATTCTCCACCAGGACCCCCGTCTCGCGGAGGCGGGACAGCACCCCTTCGAGCGATCCGTCCCTTATGAACTGGCTCTCCGGGGTGATCTCGTCGAACTCTATGCCCAGCCTTGAAAGCGTCTCAAGCTGGCCCTCGAGGCACTCCTTGGAGATCTCGGTTAGCTCGTCCAGCAGGTCCATGTCGCGGTGGACCTTGGATTCTAGCTCCGATACCTCGCGCTGGGCCTCCGGGTCCTCACGGGCCCGCGCCACGGCTGGAACATAGGTGAAGAAGACCTTGAAGTCCTTCTTGGAGGCGTATCTCTGGTAGGTGTTCTCAAGCTCCTTCGAGAACAGCCCCTTCCTCCTCCCCCACAGGATGGTTACCACCTGGTGGCCCACATCGTTGAGGAGGTAGCACCGGTGGACGTCCCATCCCTGGTGGGCGAATATCCTGGCCAGAGAATCCCCTATTATCGAGTTTCTGGAGCGGGCGATGTTCAGAGGCCCGGTGGGGTTGACGCTTGTATGCTCAAGGACTAGGACGCCGCGGCGCCGGTCCTCCCTCCCGTAGGCGGCTCCCTCTCTGAGGATCTGGCCGATGACCCGTCTCGAGAAGCTCTGCCAGTCGACGAAGAAGTTCAGGTAGCCGTTGGTCGCCCTGACCTCGGCTATCAGCTCGGGCTTCTCGATATCTGAGGCTATGCGGTTGGCGAGGTCGTGGGGGCTTGTTGAGAGGATGGACGCAAATTTGAAGCAGACCGCCGTGGAGAGGTCTCCGTGGGAGGGCGTCGTCCTGAGGGATACCTCTACCTGGTCGGGCGTCACCTCGGCGCCGATATCGGAAAGTGCCTTTGAGACGCGTCCGGCGACCGACTCTTTCAACTCGGTCAGAACGTCCAAGTCATCACCTAGGTCGGCCTGTATCTGAGGATTGCTCCGAGTCCGCCGAAGGCCAGGAGCAGCTGCTTGCCCTCCTCGGTGTCGGTCGAGACGAGGTATACCTCAGCGTTGGACGACTGGGCCTTCTCTATCAGGATGTCGTCTAGGTCCCTCACCTCGTCCACGGTGAAGACGCCGTCGGGGCACTTCGGGCACTTCTCCTTCATCAGCTGCTGCTGGAACTTCTCCGCGTCGTCCACTATCTTCTTGAACTTCTCTCCACAAACCGTGCAGTGGTACTTCACCCTGGACTTTTTCAGTGCCTGGGAGATTAGGAGCTTCTCGACGGCCCCCATGTCGAGCATCTTGATTATCTCGTCGAGTCCGTAGGCCGCGCGTCCCTCCTTGACCACCTCGCTCAGAAATTCCTGGACCACTCTTTTCTCGGTCATGACGGAGAGGTCGGAGAGCCTTTCGGAGGCGGCGTTTACCAGCTCTCTCAGCCCGTCCTCATCGGTGTAGCTGACGTCGAAGAGGTCGACGATCTTCTCCTTCACCTCGTTGGAGAGATACGGCCCCTTGACGAAGTCCTCCTTTGTGGGGGAGGGGCCGCCGATGAGGATTCCCTTCAGATCCGGGACCTGGGTGAAGGCCTTGTTTGCGGCCTCGCCTATGCGGTTGAAGAACTCCACCGCCGCTGCCTCTCTAAGCCTCTCGAACCGGCGGGCCGACTGGCCGCCCGCCCTGAACTTCCCCGGGACGCCGGAGGTCATCTTCTTGAGCTTCTCTATCCTCTTCCCGTTGAGCAGTCCCAGGGTGGCCTCGCGGCGGTCGAGGACGAGGAGTCCGAAGACGTCCTTCTCCCTCAGGAACTCCTCGAGCGGATCGAGGACGAACTCTTGGAGGCACCGGTAGAGGCTGACCGTGACCGGTTCGGGCGGGTTTATCGCGTACAGCCTTATGTCCGAGACGCCTTCCTGCTGGCTGACGTTGCCGCAGAATATGATGAGCCCTCCCGGCGGCGTGGTCCTGTACCGCTTCAGAAACTGGCTTATCTTCTCGAGGGCGCCGAGGACGTTCTTCCGGGTGGTCTTCGACTTTATGTTCTGGGCGGTCGAGTACTCCTCCCTCACCTTCTGGGCGATCAGGTTGATGTCGTAGCCGTCGGGGACGTATATCGAGATCAGCTCGGTATGCCTACCCCTTATGCTCCTTAGCTCGTTCAGGATCTTCCTGAGTCTATGTTTCTCTAGCTCGGTCTTATCCAACTTGGGCCGACCCCACGCTGTGGTTCAGGCGCCGACTACGACCCTGTAGTAAATAGAGGTGCCGGCTGTCGGGCTCTTCCTGTAGATCCTGACCACGTCACCTGGCTTGCCGCCGAGGAGCTTTATGATGGGGTCGGTTTTCCTGATCTTCGGGAGCTGCTCCAGCCCCGCCCCAAGGCTCTCAAGGAGCTTCTGCTTCTCCTCCTCGGAGAGAATCTCGTGCTTGGGGACGAGTTCGTGTTGGAGGAGATCGATCAGGACGTTTCTCATGCTGGTGAACCTGATGCCGGCCTCGGCGACCATCTTCTTCGCCTGGGGGGTGAGAGGCGAGTCGGATACGAGGTGGACCTCGGTGGCCTTCTCCTTCTCGGCCCTCTTGAGAAGGGCCCGCACCTCGGAGACCCCTACGGACTTCTCGCCGGTGGCGACCTTGATCACTATCCTCTCGTCCTCGCTGATCCCTATGAGGTCGGATCCGTCGCGCTGAATGGTGTAGCCGTCGTCTTCGAACTTCTCGATGGTCTTCTTTATCATTTCCTCCTCAGCAAACGGCAAGCACGCACCATCCGGTCAGAGCTTTTGACAAACAATCAGGGGGAGCCAAATTATTATATGTATCATCAGGGCTGCCCTACCGCATTATCTTGAGGAGGGCCAGCGGGAGGTTCCTGTAGTCCCTGACCGTCTCGTACTTGCCGTGTCCAAGCTGGGCCATATCCCTGCAGGTCTGTTCGCCCTTCCTTATGCTGCCTATCCTTATCACGTTGAGCCTGGGAAACATGGCCGCGACGGGCCGGGGGTCTCCGCCCACGTTGTAGTCGCCGTCGGTGACGATCACCGCCCACTTGTCGAGCCTCCGGATCCTGGTGATCTCCTCGTAAGCCGTCCTGAGGGCCCCCTCTATGTTTGTGAATCCGGACGGCTTTAGGCCGAAGATGGTCTCGACCATGTCCTGGATGTCGGCGGAGCTCTGGAAGGACTTGAGGATCCTCGCCCTGCTGTCGAAGAGGACTATTGCATAGTCGTCGTACTTCATGCTGTAGGCCAGGACCGCTATGCTGACCGCGGCGATGGCCAGCTTCTCCCTGTACATCGAGCCGCTTGTATCTAGGATGAGGATCCCAGCCTTCTTCCTCTCAATCCTCTCCAGCGCCACTATCTCGTTGAAGCCGATGGCCCCGTACTGCATGTAGTTCTCCAGGGTCTGGTCCAGGTCGAACTCCTCCATCCCCGGAGCGTACTCGGTGACCCTGACCAGGTCCTTCCTTATTCCCCTCCCAGCGATCCTGAGGGCAGATCTGAGAACTATCTTACAGGTGAGGGAGAGGAAGAACCTCCTCAGCCCCTCCGGGAGGTTGTCCTTCACCATGTAGTATAGGTCGAGGAGTTCCCAGTTCTCCCTCTCGGCGTTCTCTGCGAGCAGGTCGCTGGACTTCTCCTCCCTGCCAAGGGTCTGGGCGACGACGAACCTATTCCTCTTTGCAAGCCCTATCAAGGCGGGGACGTTGCCCACCTCGATGGCCAGCTCTGCCAGCTCGGAGATCTTCTCCCTGTCAAGGCCCTGCGTCTTCCTGTACACCTCGTCGGGGCTCCTGCTGTAGGTGACCGCCCTCAAAAGCATCTGGTCTCGGTCCATCCTTCCGAATCTCACCCGCGTGTCATCGGGGGCCGGCTCCCCCTCGATCACTGGAAATCCGGACCTAGGACCTCCCGGACGCACTCGGTGATTACCTGCTCGGCCGTCTTTCCGCAGCCATCCATCAGCTCGATCTTGGTGGCCAGCGACATGACGGATGCCAGGATCCAGTTCTCTTCCGTCGGGTCGAAGTTCTTGATTATGTTGGCTATGTCTATGGCGCCCCTCACCGACGCTCCGCGCCGAACGTCTGGGTGTTCCCTCGTCCTCCGCGAAATCTTGACTGCCGTCTCTATGTGCTCCGCGTTCTTGTTGTCCGACCAGCGGGCGACGATCCTCTTCTCCTCGTCTTCTGACTGGTAGTCCAGCCAGATCCAGACGAACCTGTCTCTGAGGGCCTCGCTGAGGGCGGTGGTGCCGACGTACTCGGATGGGTTCTGCGTCGCTATGATCATGAATCCGTCCTTCGCCCTAACCGGGCCAAGCTTGGGAAGTATGATCTGTTTCTCGTCCATCGCTGTCAGCAGAACGTTCTGCGTGGTCTCCAGGAGGCGGTTAATCTCGTTTATCAGGAGTATTCCGCCGGAGAGCATGGTCTTGGTGAGGGGTCCCTGGATGAAGGAGTTCCAGGTGTAGCCCTCCTTCATCACCATCGGTGGGTCGAAATATCCCACCAGCTTCGCCTCTGTGAACCTCTCGTCGCCGTCGACCCTCATAAAGCTCTGGTCGAAGTATCCCGCTATGCTCTTGGCCATGATGGTCTTGCCCGTCCCTATGTTCCCCTCGATCATCAGGTGTCTCCCTGCGAGCCTGGCGGCTAGGGCCTTCTTCAGCTCCTCTTCGCGTCCGACTATTCCGAACCTCTGCTGGATCTCACGTACCATTTCCTCGATCTTCAAAACCTTCTCCTCTTCAGGGCCTCGGTCGAAAGAGTTAGTCTGCCCGTTTCTCTATTAAATATGATGAAAGCCTGTCCTTCAACTCTTGGATTCCCTGGAGGCTCTCGCAGCTGACCTTGAAGAGGGGGAGTTGGTCGCCGAGCCTGGACTGTACGCCTAGGATCTGCTCGGGAGTTGCGACGTCCGTCTTGTTCACCACAACCCAGATGGGCTTGGAGAACAGCTCCTGCAGCTGGCCAAGCAGGCCGATCTGATCCTCGAGGGTGAACCCGGAGAGGGTTGTTGGATCTATCACGTATAGGACGAGGTCGGAGAGGTGTTCGATGGCCTCAAGGGCCTTCCTCTCCATGGGGTTTCTCTCCTCCGGCGGCCTGTCGAGGAGGCCAGGGGTGTCCAGAATCTGGATCCTCCTGAAGCGAGACTCGAGGTGTCCTATCTGGATTGTCTTTGTGGTGAAGGGGATGGGACGGATCTCCGGCGAGGACCCGGTGACGGCCTTCAGCAGGGAGGTCTTTCCCACGTTTGGGCAGCCGGCAACCACCACGGTTGGGATCCCTATGGCGACGGTTGGGACCTCTCTGAGCCTCGGGGAGAGGTACGCCAGGTACTCTAGGTCTGCCCTTATGGATCTTACGGCCGAGGATATCCTTCCATAGGCCTCCCTCCTCGCCATGTGCATGCCCTTGGAGGATCGGCTTCGATCAATCTTCCTGATCGCCCTCGACCTAAGCCTTCTTACCGACTGCATCGCCTCGAATATCCTCTTCCTCGACTCCTCGAGCCGCTGACCTCCAAGCAGGTCGACCATGTCTCTGTGGAACGGGGGCAGACTGCTCCTTGGAGGGATCGATCGGTAGACCCTGGATAGGGACCTTATTATCCTCGAACATGCCGTCCTGATCCTCTGCTTCTCCTTTATCCTGGCCTTGACCTCGGGCCTGAGGCCCGAGACGTCCTCCCCCTCGGCCGCCTTGGATGCCTCCATGAAGGCCTTCTCTAGCATCTCCTCCGGGTCCAGGCTGCTGATCCTAATCTCTCGAACCCTCTTCTCCTCCACGTGACCACCGAGTCCTTCCAAGGCCATCGATAACCTCTGTGACCCTGTGAAACGGTATGCTGGATCTTCCGCCCTCCCTCTCAACGACGAGGTATCCCGGGCCCAGCTCGACGATGTCTCTCCCGCTCACCGAAGCTATCCTGCTGACCGTCCTTCCCCTTGGATCCTTGGATCTGTCGACGTACCTTATCTCCACCTCTGAGACATCCTCGGACGGGTCCCAGATCAGCTTTGACAGCAGATCCCTCAGGCGCACGCCTACCCCTAGGCAGGGGCTGAGAAATAGGTTTTCTGGGTAAACGGCCCGGGACAGGGCCGCCGTGCAAGCGTAGAGCGTCCCACCTTTCCCGCTGGGCGTTGAACCGTATCTGGCCGGATCCCAGTTGGGGCTTTTCGACGGATCCGCCATAGTCGTGGCCGCAGCGTCACACATATTACTGCGCAGCCCTCCCTAGGGACAATGACGAGAAAGATCCCGTATAGGAGGAGGATGAGGGGAGTCGCGGAGAAGGGTACCTTCCTGCTCACCAAGGCCGAGAACATCATGTATCTGGCGGGAACTGATGCGGCCTCCATGCTGATCGTTCCGCGCGACGGAGATCCGGTGATCATCGCTCCCCGGCTCGAATCCGACCGCGCGAGGGAGGAGAGCTGGATCAGGGACGTTCGGTGCTTCCAGGAGGGGGAGGTGCCCTTGAGGAGGGGCGAGAGGTGCGTCAGAGAGTCCGGTTTATCGGTGGCCAAGGACGTTTTGCGGGACCTGCAGGTAGAGGAGGTCTTCTTCGACGCCCTCGACCACAGAGCCTATTCTTCCCTGCGATCCTTCCATCCCCGCGCCTCGGACCTGGTCGAGCGGAGGCGGATGATAAAGGAGGCCGAGGAGATCAGGCTGCTTGAGAGGGCGAGGGAGGTCGCGGGCGACGCCTATCTAGAGGTCTCCTCGGAGATGGACGAGGAGGTCACGGAGCTTCAACTCGCAGGCAAGGTCTACCAGGCCGTCATGTCGAGGGGGGCGAGATGCTCATTTGAACCGATCGTGGCATTCGACGAGAACACCGCCTTTCCACACCACGTCCCCACGAAGAGGCGGCTGGGATCCTCCTCCGTCGTCATGATGGATCTGGGCGCGAGGGTTCAGGGATACTGCAGCGACATTACGCGGACCACCCTGCTCTTCCCCGGCCCGGCCGAGGAGAGCCTGGAGGCGGTGAGAACGTCGATAGCAGAGGTTGTGGACAGGCTGGAGCAGGGGATGCCCCTCTCGAAGGTCGACTCCATGGTCAGGGATGCCCTTGGAAGGGAGGCGGCCCACTTCCTCCACGGCCTGGGCCACGGCCTGGGCCTGGCGGTACACGAGCTCCCGGCGGTCACCCCCAACAGCAAGGAGAGGCTGCGCAACGGGATGGTCTTCACCATAGAGCCCGGGCTCTACTACAGGGGTAGGTACGGCGTTCGGTGGGAGGAGGACGTCGTCTTCTCGAAGGGACGGGCAAGGATCATGGGAGGCGCGGTTATATAGAAAACGCGTTCTCTACATAGGCGGAAGTAATATTTATAAAGCGAACTCGGTAGTGTCACCTCGGGCTTCTCCGAGGGAACAACGCTTGCCGGGCTCCTTCCCGTCTCGTCTCCGACATGGTATTTCGACGATATTCCATTCTCTCGAGCCCAGCTATGGGGCCCGTAGCTCAGTCTGGCAGAGCGCTGGCCTTTTAAGCCAGGTGTCCGGGGTTCAATTCCCCGCGGGCCCGCATGGCTAGGAGGTTCTTACGTGGTTGGTCCAAGATGGTCATTGATGAAGGCCTTCTTTGAGGAGAAAGGCCTTGTAAGGCAGCACCTGGACTCCTATAACTACTTCGTCAGTGTGGGGATCCAGGAGGTCATCGACGAGATAGGCGAGATCAGCCTCGACGTCGAGGACTATTACTTGCGCTTAGGGCGGGTAACGATAAGGGCGCCGTCTATAAAAGAGGCAGACGGCGCGCGCAGGGCTATCACGCCGATGGAGGCAAGGCTTAGGAACCTCACCTACTCCGCCCCGATATACCTCCAGATGACCCTGATGAACGGGGACATCGAGGTTGAGAGCGAGGAAGTCTACATCGGCGAGCTCCCCGTCATGCTCAAGTCGAACCTATGCGCCCTCTATGGGAAGTCGGATGAAGAGCTCATAGCGGTCGGCGAGGACCCGGCCGACCCTGGAGGCTACTTCATCATAAACGGGACCGAGAGGGTGATAGTCTCCATCGAGGAGCTTGCCGAGGACAGGATGATCACCGAGAGAGACGAGAGAACCCTCTCCCAGAGGACCCGTCTCTTCTCAACTAGGCATGGCTACAGGGCCAAGGTGATGGTGGAGAGGAAGAGGGACGGAGCGCTGCGCGTCTCGTTCCCGAGGGTGCCGGGCTACATTCCCCTGGTCATCCTGATGCGGGCGCTGGGAATGGAGACGGACAAGGATATAGCGGACGCCGTCTCCAAGGATCCCGAGATCCTCAACGAGCTCTACCCCAACCTGGAGGACGCCCGGGAGATAAGCACCCGGGAGGACGCCCTGGACTTCATAGGCAGGCGGGTGGCCGCCGGGCAGATCCTCGAGAGGAGGATAGAGAGGGCAGAGCAGGTCATCGACCGTTCCCTCCTACCCCACCTGGGAAACGAGCCTTCCGACAGGATGAAGAAGGCCTACTACCTCGGGAGGATGGCCGAGAGGACGATAGAGCTCGCCCTGGGGAAGAGGGAGGAGGACGACAAGGATCACTACGGCAACAAGAGGCTCGGCCTGGCCGGCGACCTCTTGAAGAACCTCTTCAGGGTCTCCTTCACCGCGCTGGCCAAGGACATAAAGTACCAGCTCGAGAGGAGCATAAGCAGGGGAAAGAGGCTCAAGATAGGCATAGCGGTCAGGGCTGACCAGCTCTCCGAGAAGATGAAGCACGCGCTGGCAACAGGCAACTGGCCCGGCGGCAGGACCGGCGTCAGCCAGCTGCTGGCCAGGGAGAACTTCATCACCGCCCTGTCCCACCTGAGGAGGGTCATATCAACACTGAGCCGGTCCCAGTCCCACTTCGAGGCCAGGGACCTCCACGCCACCCACTACGGCCGCCTCTGCCCCTCGGAGACCCCGGAGGGCCCGAACTGCGGCCTGGTGAAGAACCTCTCCCTGATGGCGATCATCTCGACTGAGGCAGACCCCGAGATAGTGGAGAACACCCTCTACGACCTGGGCGTGAGGAAGATAATCCCCGGCAGGAAGGAGGAGGGAGCGGCCGTCTATCTGAACGGCCGGCTGGTCGGCGTCGTTGAGGACGGCCTCGAGCTGACCCAGAAGATCAGGAGCCTGAGGAGGAAGGGAATGGTCTCCGAGGAGGTCAACGTGAGGTACGTCCAGGCCACCGACGAGGTCCTCGTCTACTCCGATGCCGGAAGGGTGCGCAGGCCGCTCATAGTCGTCGAGGACGGCAAGCCCCTTCTCACCGAGGAGCACATCCGCATGATCGAGAGCGGCGAGATGAGGTGGAGCGACCTGGTCGCAGAGGGGGTCGTGGAGTACCTGGACGCTGAGGAGGAGGAGAACTGCCTCATCGCCGTCTCGGAGGAGCAGCTTACCCCTCTTCACACCCACCTAGAGATCGACCCCTCGGCCACCCTTGGGATATGTGCGGCGCTGATCCCCTACCCAGAGCACAACGCCTCGCCTAGGAACACCTACGGAGCGGGCATGGCGAAGCAGGCCCTGGGCTTCTACGCCTCCAACTACCAGCTTAGGATGGATACGAGGGGCCACCTGCTGCACTACCCCCAGAAGCCCATCGCCGCCACCGGAGTGATGGAGGCCATAGGTCTCAACGAGAGGCCGTCCGGCCAGAACTTTGTCGTCGCCGTCGCGTGTTACTACGGCTTCAACATAGAGGACGCGCTCATCATCAACCAGTCGTCCATCGACCGGGGCCTTGGCAGGTCCACCTTCTTCAGGTCCTACGAGGCCGAGGAGAAGAGATACCCCGGCGGGCAGGTCGACATATTCGAGCTGCCGGAGGAGGAGGCCCGGGGCTTCAGGGGAGAGGAGAAGTACAGGCACCTGGACGAGGACGGGATCATCTGGCCCGAGTCTGAGGTTCTCAGCGGCGACGTGCTGATAGGGAGGACGAGCCCTCCGCGCTTCCTCGAGGAGATGGACAGGTTCGGAACCAGGGTTGAGAGGCGGAGGGAGACCTCGGTATACGTCAGGCACAGGGAGGAGGGTATCGCTGACGTGGTCATGCTCTCCGAAACCTCGGAGGGGAACAAGCTCTGCAAGGTGAAGGTCAGGGATCTGAGAAGCCCCGAGCTGGGCGACAAGTTCGCCTCCAGGCACGGCCAGAAGGGGGTGATCGGGCTCATAGTGCCGCAGGAGGATATGCCCTTCACCGAGGACGGGGTCGTCCCAGACCTGATTATCAATCCCCACGCCATCCCCGGTAGGAAGACGATTGGGCAGATACTGGAGACCCTCGCAGGGAAGATCGGGGCCCTGAGGGGAGAGTCCGTCGACACCACCCCGTTCTACGGGATGACCGAGGAGGAGATCAGGAGCGCGCTGGAGGACTTCGGGTTTGACTACGCGGGAAAGGAGGTCATGTACGACGGCATCACCGGCGAGAAGATGGAGATGGACGTCTTCGTAGGGATCACCTACTACTGGAAGCTCCACCACATGGTCTCGGACAAGATACACGCCAGGTCCAGAGGGCCGATCCAGATGCTCACCCGCCAGCCGACCGAGGGGCGTGCCCGCGAAGGCGGATTGAGGTTCGGAGAGATGGAGAGGGACTGCCTGGTGGGCCACGGCGCCTCCCTGCTCCTTAAGGAGAGGCTTCTGGACGAGTCCGACAAGGTCACCGTCCTCGTATGCACCCAGTGTGGAAGCATAGGGGTCTACGACAGGATCACCGATACCCAGTACTGCCCCATCTGCGGCGAGGGCGCAGTATTGGAGGAGGTGGAGATCTCCTATGCCTTCAAGCTCCTCGTAGACGAGCTCAAGTCGCTCGGGATCAATCCACGCCTAGGGCTTAAGGACAAGGCGTAGGTGATAGCTTGAGAATACCCAAGATGATTGGCGAGGTCAGGTTCGGCATCCTATCCCCCCAGGAGATCCTGAAGATGGGGGTCGTTAAGATAACCACTGCGGATACCTACGACAAGGACGGGTATCCGATTGCAGGTGGACTGATGGACCCCCACCTCGGCGTGATCGACCCTGGGATCAGGTGCAGGACCTGCGGAGGGAAGAGCAAGGAGTGCCACGGGCACTTCGGCTACATCCAGCTTGCAAGGCCGGTGATCCACGTCGGCTACGCCAGGCTGATATACAAGCTGCTCAGGTCTGTCTGCCCCAAGTGTGGCCGGGTAACCATCCAGCCTGAGGTGGCAGAGAGGCTGAGGGAGGAGCTTGCGAGGTCGAAGACGGCGGAGAGGAAGGCCCTTATCTGGGACAGGGCTTTCAAGCTCGCTGACAAGGCCAAGGTGTGTCCCTACTGCGGCGAGGACAAGCCGTCCATAGCCTTCGAGAAGCCGACCCACTTCTACCAGGACGGCCAGCGCCTCACCCCGATGGACATCCGGGAGAGGCTGGAGATGATCCCCGATGAGGACGTGCTCCTCATGGAGATGGATCCAGCGGTGGCGCGTCCGGAGTGGACCGTCCTCACCGTCCTGCCGGTTCCCCCTGTGACGGTCAGGCCCTCCATAACCCTGGAGTCGGGCGACCGGTCCGAGGACGACCTAACCCACAAGCTTGTCGACATAGTCAGGATAAACCAGAGGCTGCAGGAGAACATGGCCGCCGGTGCACCCCAGCTCATAGTCGACGACCTTTGGGACCTCCTGCAGTACCACGTAACAACGTACTTCGACAACGAGATCTCGGGGGTTCCCCCGGCCAGGCACAGGTCGGGTAGGCCGCTGAAGACCCTGTCCCAGAGGCTGAAGGGCAAGGAGGGCCGGTTCCGCAGCAACCTCTCCGGTAAGAGGGTCGACTTCTCGGCCAGGACGGTCATCTCGCCCGATCCCTGTCTCAGCGTGAACGAGGGCGGCGTGCCGGTCGAGGTCGCCAAGGAGCTAACCGTCCCGGAGAGGGTGACCGAGATGAATATCGAGAGCATGCGGAAGCTCATCCTCGCCGGGAGCGATGCCCAGGAGGGCGCCAACTACGTGCTCAGGCCCGATGGAAGCAGGAAGAAGATCACGGAGGAGAACAAGGCGGAGCTCGCCGACGAGATAGAGCCCGGGTACGTCGTCGAGAGGCACCTAAGGGACGGGGACATAGTGCTCCTCAACAGGCAGCCATCCCTCCACAGGATGTCCATCATGGCGCACAGGGTCAGGGTGATGCCCTACAAGACATTCAGGCTCAACCTCTGCGTATGCCCCCCCTACAACGCCGACTTCGACGGGGACGAGATGAACCTTCACGTCATCCAGACCGAGGAGGCCCGGGCCGAGGCGAGGCTGCTGATGGAGGTGCAGAAGCACATCCTCTCGCCGAGGGTCGGCGGCCCGTTGATCGGGTGTATCCACGACCACATCTCCGGCTGCTACTACCTCACCAGGAAGGAGACGTTCTTCAACAGGGCCCAGGCCGAGCAGATCCTCAAGTACGCAGGCCTGGATACCAGCCTTCCCGAGCCCGCCAAGGTCGAGAACGGCGTGGAGTACTGGAGCGGGAAGCAGATCTTCAGCAAGACCCTTCCAGACGACCTGAACATGGAGTTCAAGGCCAAGGTCTGCACCAAGTGCGATGAGTGTAAGGAGGAGGACTGCGAGGTCGAGGGATACGTCGTGATCCGGAACGGCCGGCTCGTCTCCGGCGTGATAGACGCAGCTGCCATCGGCGCCTACTTCGAGGGAAAGATCCTGGACGAGATAACCAGGTCCTACGGGCCCGACAGGGCGAGGATCTTCCTCGACCAGGTCACAAAGCTCGCGGTCTACATGATCTCCAAGAAGGGCTACACCATAAGCATAGATGACTACGACATACCCGAGGAGGCCAGGGAGAGGATCAGCGAGATCCTCCAGGAGGGCGAGGAGGAGGTCGACAGGCTGATAGAGGTCTACAAGCGCGGCGAGCTCGAACACCTCCCGGGGAAGACGCTGGAGGAGACCCTCGAGATGAGGATCATGGAGATCCTCAGCAAGGCGAGGAACAGGGCAGGAGAGGTCGCCGAGAGGCACCTGGGAATGGAGAGGAACACCGTCGCCATGGCCAAGACCGGCGCCAGGGCAAACATGCTCGACCTGACCCAGATAACGGCCTGCATAGGGCCCCAGGCTGTGCGCGGCCGCAGGCTTCACCGGGGATACAGCAACAGGTCGCTCTCCCACTTCCAGCCCAACGATGTCGGTGCCAGGGCCCGCGGATTCGTCAAGGGGAGCTACAAGGACGGGCTGGATCCGCTCGAGTTCTTCTTCCACGCGATGAGCGGCCGAGAAGGCCTCGTCGACACGGCGATAAGGACGGCTCAGAGCGGGTACATGCAGAGAAGGCTGATCAACGCCCTGCAGGACCTGAGGGTCGAGTACGACGGAACCGTACGGGACACCCGGGGCGTGATAGTCCAGTTCCACTACGGCGAGGACGGCGTCGACCCGGCTAGGAAGAAGGGGGACATAGGGATAGACGTGGAGCAGCTGGTTAGACAGGAGATAGAGGCCTAGGAGGTGGTTTGATGATCTCTCAGAAGACTATAGACAAGCTGATCGACGGGAAGAGCGGGGTCCTGCCCGAGAGCGTCCTGGCCAGGACCAAGGAGGTTCTCTCGAAATACGCCGACAAGCTCACAGCGGCGAGGGCCAGGAAGATAGTCGAGAAGATCGCCTCCAGATTCGAGGAGGTCCAGGTCGACCCTGGAGAGGCCGTGGGAACCGTCGCCGCCCAGTCGATAGGCGAGCCCGGCACCCAGATGACCCTTAACACCTTCCACTACGCGGGGGTCAGCGAGGTGAACGTGACCCTCGGCCTTCCGAGGATGATCGAGATCGTAGACGCGAGG
Organism: Hadarchaeota archaeon (SeqCode); assembly: GCA_964460695.1. GTDB lineage: Archaea > CAYQAE01 > CAYQAE01 > CAYVLA01 > CAYVLA01 > CAYWSC01. The sequence goes on along the minus strand of CAYWSC010000003.1, from coordinate 5,521 downwards.
AAGGAGCCGTCCACCCCGATGATGACGGTCTACCTGAGGAAGGAGTACGCCCAGGACGAGGAGGTCGCCACCAGGGTTGCCAGGTCCATCGGCCGGGTCGTCCTGGACGATGTCGCCAGGAGGATAGACATAGACGTTTTGGAGAACAAGATGGTCGTCGAGCTCGACCGTGCAAGGATGACCGAGCTTGGAATGGATCCGGAGGAGATCATAGCCGCAACAAAGGGCATGACGAAGGTCGAGTCGGTCGAGTATGAGAACAACGTTCTGACATACACCTTCAAGGACGTTGGCCTGAAGGACATCCGACGCATAACGGACAGGATAAGGAGCAAGCGCCTCAGGGGACTTAAGAACATAAGGAGGGTCATAGTCAAGAGGGAGGGAGGAGAGTTCGTAATATACACCGAGGGTTCAAACCTGATGGACGTACTCGTCCTCCCCGAGGTGGACTACACCCGGACCACGACCAACTCGATAGTCGAGATAGAGGAGGTCCTCGGGCTGGAGGCGGCCAGGGCGGCCATAGTCAGGGAGATGATGGACACCCTGCAGAAGGGAGGCCTAGAGGTGGACATGAGGCACGTCATGCTCGTCGCCGACATGATGACCTGCGACGGCAGGGTCAAGCAGATCGGCAGACACGGGGTCAGCGGATCGAAGTCAAGCGTTCTGGCCAGGGCCAGCTTCGAGATCACCACGAAGCACCTGCTGGAATCCAGTGCCCGCGGAGAGGTGGACAAGCTGGAGGGCGTGATAGAGAACGTGATCGTAGGCCAGCCCATACCGCTGGGGACCGGAGTCGTCAAGCTGACGATGAAAGAGGGAGGATAGCACCATGGTCGACCTGGAGAAGGCCATACGCACAGCCATAAGGACGGGCAGGGTCGAGCTCGGGCTCGACTCGACGCTGAGGGCAGCGCTCAACGGGAGGGCACGCCTCATAGTGGTCTCCAAGATGTGTCCGAGGGATCGCCTCGAGGATCTGAAGAGGTACGCATCCATATCGGGCATACCGCTGGTCGAGTTCGAGGGTAGCAGCGCCGATCTGGGCCGTCTGTGCAGAAAGCCGTTCCAAGTATCCTCGGTGGCCGTCATAGACCCTGGGGAGTCGAACATCCTCTCCGCGTACAGGGGTGCATAGATGGGGATCAAGCTGACCGGGGACCAGATGCAGTACATCACCCTGTTCGAGAACATAACGGGCGCCAGGGTGCTGGACTGCGTGGTCTCAGAGAACCCGAATCGAGTCGTCTTCGTGGTGAAGAAGGGCGACATGAGCATGGCGATAGGAAGGAAGGGCTTCAACGTCAAGAAGGTCAGCAGCATGATCGGGAGGGACGTTGAGGTCATAGAGCACGCCGACGATCCGAAGGAGTTCATAGCCAAGCTGATCTCCCCGGCAAGGGTCCAGGGGATAAGGATAGTGGAGGGCGAGGACCGGAGAACCGCCTATGTGTCGGTCCACCCCAGGGACAGGGGTATCGCCATAGGGAGGGACGGATCGACGATCCAGAAGGTCAAGCTGCTGTCGAAGAGGCATCACAGGATAGACAACGTGGTCATAGTCTAGACGGTCTAGACCGCCTGACGGTCTGGGCGCCCAGATCTCCGTCGCTGCGGGGCAGGAGAAGTAGGATAAAGTTATAAATTGGCCGAGCCACCTTGACTTGCCGTCCGTGGTCCCTTAGAGGCCTCTTTTCCGGCGGACGGCCCATCATTCTCACCGAGGTGCATGGTTGAGTACAGACGAGGAAGGCGTAAAGGTAAGGGTCCCGAAGAGAAACGAGGTGATCGGGGTAGTGCAGCAGATGCTCGGCACCGGCAGGCTCAGGGTCAAGTGCCTGGACGGCAAGGTGAGGCTGTGCCGAATACCCGGTCGGATGCGGAAGAGGGTCTGGATAAGAGAAGGGGACATAGTGCTCGTCGAGCTTGGGGACGTCCAGAGCGATACGAAAGGAGATATTAGCTACCGATATACTCAGGATCAGGTGAGGTGGCTCAAGAGGGAGAACTACCTTCCGTGAGGTGTACGTTTGAGCAAGGGAGCTAGGGGACTTTTCGCCGCAAGGAAGCTGAGGAGGGACAAGGCCAGGTTCCGCTGGAGGGACCGCGACTATATGCGCCGAGTGCTGGATCTAGATGCCAAGGTCGACCCCTTGGAGGGAGCACCCCAGGCGAAGGGCATAGTCCTCTTCAGGGACAAGATAGAGGCGAAGCAGCCGAACTCGGCCTGGAGGAAGGTCGTCAGGGTCCAGCTGATAAAGAACGGCAAGCAGGTCACGGCCTTCTGCCCCGGCGACGGGGCGCAGAAGTACGTGGACGAGCACGACGAGGTCATCATCGAGGGTATAGGCGGATCCAGAGGCGGCTCCTACGGAGACCTCCCCGGCGTCAGGTGGAAGGTCGTCAAGGTGAACGGCGTATCCCTCCAGGAGCTCGTAAAGGGCAGGAAGGAGAAGCCGATCAGGTAGTCTTCAGGTTGATTCTATGGCCAAGCGCAAGAGGAAGGCCAAGGGCAAGAAGAAACAGGCGAAGCAGAAGGTAGAGATCCAGGAGCAACAGGTCGTCGAGCAGCCCGTAGAGGAGAAGCCCGAGGAGGCCGAGGAAGAGGAAGAGGAGCAGAAGGAGGAAGAGGAGGATATCCGCCTCTTCGACAGGTGGAGCTTCTCGGGGATAGAGGTTAGAGACCCCGGCCTTCAGAAGTACATAAACCTGGATCCCATCATAGTCCCGCACACGGCGGGAAGGATGGCCAACAGGCCCTTCGGCAAGTCCCGCATGAACATAGTCGAGAGGCTGATAAACAAGTGTATGCGTTCCGGCGCCGGAAGGAGGAAGATCGCCGGGAAGTTCATAAGGAACAAGTACGCCTGCGGCAAGAAGGAGAAGGTGATAAACCAGGTCAGGGAGGCCTTCGAGATAGTCGAGAAGAGGACGAAGGCAAACCCGATCCAGGTTCTCGTTGACGCGATAATCAACTGTGCCCCGAGGGAGGAGACGACCACCATATCCTACGGGGGAATATCATACCACAAGTCGGTGGACGTCTCACCCCAGAGAAGGGTGGACCTGGCCTTGAGGAACATAGCGAGGGGGACGCTTGCAGCGGCCTTCAAGGCCAAGCGGAGCTTCGCGGAGGCGCTGGCGGATGAGCTCATCCTGGCGGCCAACAACGACTCGAAGAGTCACGCGGTGGCCCGCAAGGAGGAGACCGAAAGGATCGCGATGTCTGCGAGGTAGATCCGATGGGCAAGAGAGAGGAAATGATAAAGAAGATATCCGAGCTCATGCGCCAGCCCGAGAGGATAAGGAACATCGGGACCGTGGCGCACATAGATCACGGTAAGACGACGCTGAGCGACAACCTGATCGCCGGGGCCGGGATGATATCTCCCGAGCTTGCCGGAAGTCAGCTGTGGCTGGACTTCGACGAGCAGGAGCAGGCCAGGGGGATAACCATAGATGCGGCGAACGTGTCGATGGTCCACGAGCTCGAGGGGAACGAGTACCTCGTCAACCTGATCGACACCCCGGGCCATGTTGACTTCGGCGGCGACGTGACGAGGGCGATGCGGGCCATAGACGGCGCCATCGTCGTGGTCTGCGCCGTTGAGGGCGTCATGCCCCAGACCGAGACGGTGATCAGGCAGGCGATGAAGGAGAGGGTCAAGCCCATACTCTTCATAAACAAGGTAGACAGGATGGTCAAGGAGCTCAGGCTCTCCCCGGACGAGATGCAGGCCAGGTTCATAAAGATCATAACCAAGGTGAACAGCCTCATCGGCCAGTTCGCCCCCGACGAGGTCAAGGAGGAGTGGAAGGTCAACGTCTCGAACGGAACTGTCTGCTTCGGATCGGCCGTCGGCAACTGGGCGATCAGCGTGCCCTTCATGCAGAGGACGGGGATAACCTTCAGGGATATAATCAAGGCCTGCGAGACCGACGGGCAGAAGGAGCTTGCCAAGAAGGCGCCCCTGCACGTCGTGCTGCTTAACGCGGTGATCCGCCACCTCCCCAACCCCCTCGAGGCCCAGAAGCTGAGGATACCCCACATATGGAGGGGCGACATCAACAGCAAGATCGGCCGAGACATGATGGAGTGCAACCCCGAGGGCACCATGGCGATGGTGGTGACGAGGATCCTTATCGACAGGCACGCCGGCGAGGTCGCGGTGGGCAGGATATTCAGCGGATCGGTCTCCCAGGGACAGGAGGTCTGGATCTGCGGCCTGAAGAGGAAGGCTAGGGTCCAGCAGGCCGCCATCTACATGGGCCCTGAGAGGGTGGCGATGCCCAAGATCCCGGCCGGCAACATCCTGGCGATAACCGGCGTCAAGGATGCCATTGCAGGCGAGACCATATCCGGTGGGGACGAGCCGATCACCCCCTTCGAGGCGATAAAGCACTACTCCGAGCCCGTCGTCACGGTGGCCATCGAGGCGAAGAACACCAAGGATCTCCCCAAGCTGATAGAGGTCCTGAGGCAGATGGCCAAGGAGTACCCCGAGATAGCCGTGGAGATCTCCGAGGAGACTGGGGAGCACCTCCTCTCCGGGCAGGGCGAGCTTCACCTAGAGGTCCTGATCCACAGGATCAGGGTGGACAAAGGGGTGGATGTGGAGACCTCCGAGCCGATAGTCATCTACAGGGAGACGATCGACAAGCCCGCCGGGCCGATAGAGGGCAAGTCTCCGAACAAGCACAACCGCTTCTACATATCGGTCGAGCCCCTGGAGGAGGAGGTCTACCGGGCCATAAAGGAGGGAGAGATCCCAGAGGGGAGAGTCCGGGGAAGAGACCTCGCACCGGAGCTTCAGAAGCTTGGCCTGCCGAGGGAGGAGGCCAGGCGAGTCATCGACATATACAACGGCAACGTCCTGATAGACGCGACCAGGGGCATAACCTACCTCCCCGAGGTCATAGAGCTGGTGGTTCAGGCCTTCGAGGAGGCCATGGATGCGGGCCCCACCTCAAGGGAGAAGGTGATAAGGCTGAAGGTCAAGCTTCACGATGCGCAGATCCACGAGGACCCCGTCCACAGGGGCCCGGCGCAGGTCGTCCCCGCGGTGAGGAACGCCATATTCGCCTGTATGCTGACCGGCGGGGCGGTGATGCTCGAGCCGATGCAGTACGTCTTCATAAGCGTGCCCCAGGAGTTCATGGGTGCAGCCACCAAGGAGGTCCAGCAGAGGAGGGGCCAGGTGAGGGATATAAGGCAGGAGGACGGCTCCATAATGATAGAGGCGAAGGCCCCGGTGGCCGAGCTCTTCGGCTTCTCAGGCGCGATAAGGTCTGCCACCGAGGGAAGGGCCCTGTGGACCACCGAGTTCGCAGGGTTCGAAAAGGTGCCGAAGGAGCTCCAGCCGGAGGTCGTCAGGTCCATAAGGCGCAGGAAGGGGCTAAAGGAGCAGCCTCCCAGGGTCAGCGACTTCATCAGCTAGGCGGAGGGCCGATTTTCCCGCATTGCCCTATGAGAAAAGATATTAATACAGGATTGAGAGTCCTTGTGAACAAAACG
>CAYWSC010000002.1:0-34119 GCA_964460695.1 Hadarchaeota archaeon (SeqCode) | reverse complement strand
CGAGGCCAAGGTCAAGCGGCATCCAGAGTGGTTGAAGGACCCGGAACGGTTCGGTGACGACATCGCTATGGAAGCAACGATGACGGCCCTCTGGCCCAACCTCGTCGTCTTCAGGCCACTGGCCCTCGCCTCGAAGCTTCACGACGGCGTCGTCAGCTACCAGCTGAATCCGAACGTGGCTCACTCCTATGAGGGAAGCGTGGCCGACGCGATGCGGATATACCTTGCGGCGACCGAGTTTCTCTGGAACTACGATGGCATACTCGCGTGGGGCTACTCCAACATGGTCGAGCGCTCAAGGCCAAACATCGTCTTCAAGGTAGCTGGCGGATATCCAGCCGCACTGGAGATAACCGAGAAGCTCGACAGCCTTGGGATTGGGACAAACAACACGGTAACCTACACCGTCTCGCAGGAGACGGCCCTCATAATAAGAGCCATCTCGGGCATGGCAAAGGCCGTCAAGATGGGGATACCCATCACCCAGGCCTACGAGACCAACATGGGAGGGAGGCTCGAGAGCCACCTGAGGGATGTTGAAGCGGAGAGAATACTCCGAGAGGCGATCTCCAAGGCCGACGACCCCGACAAGCTCCTCGAAGAGCTCGCCGAAGGGCTCGGGATCGAGGGATACTCGTCGATGACGTCCGAGGAGAAGATCTCCGCGATCTGCTCCTACAAGTATCTCAAGTCCCTGCGTAACCCGGCATTCGTCGAGGCGATCTCGAAGAGTGGCGCCTTTGGATCCCCTGAAGAGACGGAGAAGTACCTATCCGACCTTGAGAGCGACATAGGATTTTCAGGGACTCTTGTGTGCCAGAGAGTCTACTGGATATTCTTCTCCGACGAAAACAGGGGCAAGTGGATGAGGTGGCTCCAGAAGAAGTTCGGGATTTCCCAGGAACAGGCAGCAGATGTGCTCGACAAGATCGACATGCTCCCGGCATCCAAGCGAAAGCCAGATGACACCTACCTCACCTTGGCCAGCAGGAACATGACGAACACCGAGTTCCCCAACCACCAGTACAACGTTCTCTTAAGATCGAGGGAGAAGGACTTCGACCTGATGGCGTACAGGGACGCAGTCAACATTTCCCACGACCCGCAGATCGCGGAGAGGCTTCTCCGCCTGGAGGACTTCAAGAGGGCATACGAGCTGACCCCAGAGCTTGTCGATCAGCTCAAAGAGGCAGGAGTCGAGGCAGACTTTGGAACAGGTGGCCTCAAGGTTGAGGACTGGCCAAGCTTCGGCTCCGTTGTCAAGACGATGACGGAGTTCAAGAACGCTTACGAGGAGTTCAAGAAGAGAGCCGTCGAGTTCGTCAAGAACCTGTCGGCGAAGTAGGCCAGCTAGGCTTGCTCGGGTCTTCGGGCAGACCTCCGCTTCAGGCGGTCGTAGATGTAGATGTCTAGCATGAGGAACAGGACCAGGGCTGCGAACCCGACGATGAGGTATTTGAGGGCAGCGATGGGGTGATCACCCACCCAGTTGAACAGCTCGGTCGCCAAGTTAAGGGCGGCGATCACCTTGTTCGTCGTCCAATCGATGAGCCACAGCGTCGTATGCAGAATCCATCTACCCGAGGCGAGGAAGATACGGCCCACTGTATGGTAGGTCCAGACCAAGCCCTCGGTCACCAAGCTGAACATTCAACGGGCAAGCCACGCCGTCAAATAAATCTCTTGCGGCCATCTCTCGCCGGCAAGCGGATACTTCCCGGGTCTCGCTGCGACCTGCGGAAGTATCAGATTCTGCAGAACCGACTCCTAGGGATGCCGCTCGGACCGAATCTTCTCCAACAGCTCCTTGGCGCGGTCTAGGCGCACCCTGCGTTCCGAGGAGAGCATCTCAGCCAGCTCGTCGATCTCCTCGCCCTTTGCCCCTGCGAGTATCGCGATGTTTCTCGCATGAAGCTCCATATGGCCTCGCTGGATGCCCTCCGTTGCCAGGGCCCTGAGCGCCGCCAAGTTCTGGGCAAGGCCGACAGCCGCCATCGTCTGTGAAAGCTCCTTGGCCGTCTTGACCCCCAGGATCGCTACCGCCGCCTTTGCGACGGGGTGGACCGCCGTCGCCGCCCTAAGACCTACCGCAAGGGGAATCTCTATGCTCCCGACAAGATCGCCATCCCTGTTGCGCTCCCAGACCGTTAGAGGCCTGTACCGGCCTCCCAATGCGGCGTAGGCGTGGGCTCCAGCCTCGAGGGCCCGGGTATCGTTCATCGTCGCGAGGGCAACGGCGATAATCCCGTTCATTATGCCCTTGTTATGGGTGGCGGCCCTATACGGATCTGCCTCGGCGAAGGCATAGGCCTCTAGGACGCCGTCGACGACCTCTTCTCCTCCTAGGGCCTCCTTGGAGAAGACGGCTCTTGCCCGCGTGAGGCGCCTAGTGGCAAGGTTGGAGATTATCCTCAGGAATACGCGGCCCCCCGTTATCTCCTCAACGTAAGGGGCAACGGCCTCTGCCATGGTGTTGACCGCATTTGCTCCCATCGCATCCCGTGTATCAACCAGTAGATGCACTATCAGCATCTGGCCGCGTCGAGTCGATATGACTCGCGTCTCGACATCTATCGCTCCTCCCCCTGCCTTGACCAGGAGGGGATCCTGCTCGTTTGCAATCTTCAATATCTCCGATTTGTTCTGAAGGACCTCCACGGCCTTTGAGTAGGGGTCGCTGAGCCCGCAGACCTGGATCTGGCCTATCATGATGGGCTCTCCTCCCTCCGCCCAGAATCCTCCCTTGTCCCTCGCCATCCTGGCGGCATTGCTGGCAGCTGCGACCACGGATGGCTCCTCTATCGCCATCGGTATCAGCCGGTCAACCCCATTTATCTTGAAGTTCGTTGCCACGGCGAAGGGGAGCTCGGTGGTGCCGATGACGTTTTCAATCATCCTATCGGCTTGTTCCGTCGGCAGGCTGCCCGTCTTCGACAGAGCCTCCACGGCCTCCTCGTCCAGGTTCGCCAGCTCCCCTACCTTGGAGAGTCTCTCCTTGACAGACAACTTGTAGAAACCCGAAATCCGGCTGTTCAAGGCTGCCACCTACTCTAGTACGAACTTGTATCCGTAGTGGATAGCTCCTGCCGGACCCTCCTCGTCGATCTTTCTGAAGACGGCCCTGACCCTTGAGCCTATAGAGACCTCCTCAGGGTCGCAGTCAACTATCTGGGAGGTTATTCTGGGCCCCTCGTCCAGCTTGATTATCCCCACTGCGTACGGGGCCTGCTTCTCGAATCCCTCTGGCGGAACTCGAACCACCGTGTAGGTGACTACTTCGCCTTTCCCAGAGAGCTTGGTTCTCTCGATCTTTCCCTTGCCCCTGCAGTTGGGACAGATCGTCCGTGGGGGAAAGAAGACCTCGCCACAGTTCCTGCACCTGGTGCCAATGAGCTGGTACCGGTAGGGTATCTCACGCCAGAATCTCGGTACACCCATCGCGATCACCTCCCGAAGATGTGGGTTACGCAGGTCCCTCCGGAGCCCCCAACGTTGTGTGTCATCCCTATCTCCGCGTCCTCGACCTGCCTCTTTCCGGCCTCTCCACGCAGCTGCAGAACCACTTCAACGGCCTGAGCTATCCCAGTTGCCCCGACTGGGTGCCCCTTCGCCTTGAGGCCACCGCTCGGGTTGACGCTTATCTCTCCGTTCAGAGCGGTCAGCCCCTCCTCGGTCGCCTTTCCGCCCTCGCCCTTCTTGAAGAAGCCTAGGTCCTCTATCGCCATGATCTCGGCGATGGTGAAGCAGTCATGCACCTCAACGAGATCAATGTCCTTCGGCGTGAGCCCCGCCATCTTGAAGGCCTGCCGACCCGCCTCGACGGTTGCGTTCATCGTCGTAAGGTCCTTCCTATCATGCAGGGCAATAGTGTCGGAGGCCTGACCCGACCCCAGTATCCAGATGGGCTCGGAGGCAGCCTCCTTGGCCTTCTCCTCGGAACAGACGACGACCGCTGCAGCGCCGTCGGTGATGGGCGAGCAGTGGAGTAGCCGGATGGGATCTGCCACAAGGGAACTGTTCATCACCTGTTCTAGGGTGACCGGTTTCCTGTACTGGGCGTGCGGGTTCTTGGATCCGTTCTCGTGGTTCTTTACGGCAACCAGGGAAAGCTGCTCCTCCGTGGTTCCGTATTCATACATATGCCTGCGGGCCATCATCGCATACAAAGCGGGAAACGTGACGCCGTAGAAGGCCTCCCACTCTCTGTCAGAGGCACATGCCAGGGCCATGGTCGTCTGCTCTGTAAGGATGTCTGTCATCTTCTCTACGCCGCCAGCTACGACGACGTCATGCATCCCTGAAGCGACGGCCATGATTGCCTGTCTGAGAGCGGCGCCTCCTGATGCGCATGCCGCCTCGACCCTCGTCGAAGCCCGGGGAGTCAACCCACAGTAGTCTGCGAGTATGCTGGCTATGTGCTCCTGCTGGACGAAGATGCCGCTCGACATGCAACCCGCGTAAAGGGCATCAATCTCCTCTCCTGGAAAGCCTGAGTCCCTGATCGCCTCAAGCCCCGCCTCGACTGTGAGGTCTCGCAGCGATTTCTCCCATAGTTCTCCGAAATCGGTCATCCCTACGCCAACGATTGCTACTTTCTTCATCTTCATCACTCCGCGAACAGAAGCTTACCCCTATGCTTGACGTAGGTTGCGTAGTCGATGTACCTCTTCCGCTTGATTAGACTCGATATCGTAGGGGCGAGGTTCCTCTTGTGCTCAACGCCTTCCTCTACCGTTATGTGGAAGCTGTCGCTCCCTGCGCCCGAGCCGAAGCTTGTCAACAGGATGGTCTGCCCCGGACGAGCTATGTCCAGCACCGAGCAGAGGCCGAGGAGAGACGATCCGGAATACGTGTTTCCGATCCTCTCGACCACTAGGCTCGGAGCTAGCTGTTCGGGCTTGAAGCCGAGGGTCCGCGCCGCCCTGGTCGGGAACTTCTTGTTCGGCATGTGGAGGACGACGTAGTCGAAGTCCTGCGGAGAAGTACCCGTCTCCTCCATCAGGAGTCTCGCTGCGCCAACGACGTGCTTGAAATAAGCGGGTTCCCCTGTGAATCTCCCCCCGTGCCTTGGATAGGGCTGGCCCTCTCTTCTCCAGAAGTCAGGGGTATCCGTGGTCATTGAGACCGTGTGGTCGATTCTAGCAACACAAGAGGAGTCGTTCCTCCCTATTATGAAGGCGGCTCCCCCGGCGGCCGCCGAGTACTCTAGGGGGTCGCCAGGCGCTCCCTGTGCAGTGTCGGCTCCGATCGCAAGTCCGTATTTTATTACCCCGGAGGCTACTAGTCCGAGGGAGGTCTGAATCCCTGCCGTTCCCGCCTTGCAGGCAAACTCATAGTCCGCCGCTGTCATGCGCTCCCCCACCCCGATGGCGGCTGCAACCACCGTTCCGCTCGGCTTTACGGCATAGGGGTGGGACTCCGAGCCGATGTAGATGGCCCCGATCTCCGTCGGGTCTATCTCTGCCCGTGCCAGGGCGTACCTCGCAGCCTGCACCGATATGGTTATTGTGTCCTCGTCGAGCCCTGGAACCGATTTCTCCATTATGCCTAGGCCTTTCTCTACTACAGCGGGATCCTGGCCCCACATTGCCGCTATGTCCCGCGACCGGATCCTGTACCGAGGTACATATCCCCCGTAGCCTGTGATCCCTACATCCAATCAACCATCTCCGCCAAATTGGTAGCAGCGAGAGCGGCGTCTCTTAAATGTGTCGGCGAAGGACGAGCCTCACTTCGGCAAACGCCGACGCAAGCTTCCTGCTGTCGCTCCAAAACCCAAAAGCACCAAAACGAGTCCAGACTCGGAAACTCTGTGAAGAATCTTCTCGGCACAATCCTCCATGGCCGCCTTGACGGCGCCGCCAGATCCCTCCATCGAGACCAAGAGCTCGTCCTTGGAAAAGCACAGGTAGCTGGACCCGGCAATGTCGTAGCGAAAGCCGGCGTCTCCGAGACCCAGGTCCTCGATCTGCCCTGAGGAGGAGCCAATGGACCGGAAGTGTTCCAGAAGCCTTGAGACATTGGCCGGCGTATTCACCATGTGCAGCGTTGCCGAAAAGTAGTTCGACCCATCGGTGTAGAGGGCGTAGACGGCAACGACAACGCCCATTTCTATGTAGGTGTAGTATCCCCCATCATATATCTCCGTCAGGTTCTCTTCGAAGCAGACCTTCTGGCTCTCCGGTACCAGCGAGAACCCGTCAGCCGTCCTAGGGACGGCGTCTGCGAGGCTATCTACCTCGAGGGAGAGTGCAGTAGGAATCAGAAGGACGGCCACAGCCAAGAACCGCAGGGAAATCCACCATCTAGAGGCTGGCATCTAGCGCGCTTAACGCCGCTAAGGTAAAAATGTGTCCGTTCCATCAAACCCCTTCATCCGGCGGCATATTTTTAACCCTGCCGGCAATTCCAAACCCGATCGTATGGGAATCGCCTTCGGAACCGACGGATGGCGGGCGAAGATGGGGGACGGCTTCAACGAGGACAACTTTAGGCTCGTCGTCTCGTCGATATGCCAGTTTCTCCTCGACACGGGGCATGATCCCTCGGAGAATCGCGTTGTGGTCGGATTCGACACAAGGAGAGACTCAGGCCGATACGCTGCAATCGCATCCTCCATCGTCTCGTCCGTTGGCTTCGACGTGATGAGGGCCGACAGGGACACCCCCACCCCGGTCGTCGCCTTCTGCGTAAGGCACTGGTCGGCATGTGGGGGGATAATGATAACCGCATCCCACAATCCACCAGAGTGGAATGGGGTCAAGTTCATTCCCTCCTACGGGGGACCCGCCGACCAAAAGTCCACCGACAGCATACGATCGATCATCGAGCAGGGACCCGTTTTGCCCGACGGGAACCCCGAGGGACAGATAGTCCCTGTAGATCCCTTCTCCGCCTATCTCGAGCACGTGAGGGCCATGCTCGATGCCGTGGCCTTCAGCTCATCAGAGTTGACCGTAGTCTATGATCCCATGCACGGCACAGGGCGAGGCTACCTCGACAGGCTTCTCTCTGGATTCGGAGCCGAAGTCATCACGATAAACTCCGATCCCGACCCAGAATTCGGCGGCGGCAAGCCGGATCCGGTCGAAGAGCGTCTCAAGGACCTCTCCGAAGAGGTGGTCAAGAGGGGCGCGGACATAGGGATAGCCACCGATGGAGACGCAGACCGGATGGCGGCAGTCGGGCCCGACGGAGCCTACATAGCCCCGAACTCGATATTTCCCCTCCTAGCCGAGGCGGTCCAGCTTCGGAAGAGAGGCGGGATAGTTCGATCCGTCGCCACAACATCCGCTGTCGACGCGCTCTGCGAGAAGCTTAAGGTTCCCCTCTACGAGGTTCCGGTGGGTTTTAAGCACATAGCACCCTACCTCGTCAACGAGAAGGCTGTCATTGGCGGGGAGGAATCGGGAGGATTCGGCTTCTGGGACCACGTCCCAGAGAAGGACGGCATCCTCTCCTCCCTCAGGTTGCTCGAGTACATGATTAGAAGCAAGTCGTCTGTCAGGCAGCTTCTCGAGAAGTTCTACTCCGAGTTTGGAAGCTACTTCAGCAGGAGGACAGAAGCCCCGCTCACAGACGAGACTCGATCCAGACTCAGGAAGATCTCTAGGAGCCCCGAGAGCGTGTTCGAAAGGAAGGTTGAGCGAGTCCTGAGGATAGACGGGGTGAAGATCTACTTCGACGACGGATGGCTGCTGCTTAGGCCATCTGGAACCGAGCCCGTCGTCAGGATATACTCGGAAGCCTCCACGGCCGAGGCTGCGGAGGGCCTGATCCAGCTGGGAATGTCGGCCCTCGAGGCCTAGTCCTTCATCTGATCGACCAGCATCCTGACGCCGGTCGCAAGGTCGACTTCAGCTTGGAAGCCGAGGATCTCCCTTGCCTTGGTCGGGTCGCCGAGCGTGTGATGAACATACCTCTTGATTGGATTCTCCACGTATCTAGGCTTGATGTCAACTCCTAGCGTCTTGGAGATAATCGTGACCAGCTCGTTTAGACTAGTGTTCCTTCCTGTACAGACGTTGAAGATCTCGCCGGACACGCCCTCAACAGTCCCTGCGAGGTATAGTGCACGACACACGTCATGAACGTAGACGAAGTCCCGCGTCTGGGTCCCATCGCCATAGATGATGGGCCTCTCCCCCCTCATCATTGCCCATATGAACTGACTCACGAGGTTTGCGTACCTGCCCTTGTGCCTCTCCTTCGGGCCGTACACGCTGAAGAACCTCATGCCAACGGTCTCCAAGCCAAAGGTATCCGAATATATCCTCGCCAGCTGCTCCCGGGAGAAGAAGTTCTGCTCGTAGAAGGTCCTCGGGACGACTATGACATCCTCTCTATGGGGAGGCTTCACAGCGCTGTACATGCTGCTCGTGGAAGCGTAGACCACTCTCCTGACGCCGTTTTCTCTAGCAGCGTGGAGGACCTTGAGGAAACCCCCGACATTTACCTCCTCGCCTCGTATAGGGTCATCCTCTATCATCGGGGCGCTGCTCTTGGCTGCGAGGTGGAATACAACATCTACGCCCGAGGAGATCTTGGTAAGCAGCTCGAGATCCGTCACCGAGCCGTCTACAAGCTCTGCTCCTTTGGAGACATTCTCGGGGACTCCAAGGCTCAGGTCGTCGAGGGCGACGACGTCGAACCCCCTTTCGAGGAGCAGGTCCACGAGGTTTGAACCTATGAATCCGGCACCGCCGGTAACTAGTGCCTTCACGGACCGGTAACGGGCGACTCTGCATTTTAATGTTGGCCGCCCAGCCGCCCAGCCGACCCGATGAGAACGGGTACCGCAGAGGACTGGGTCAGAGCAGACTGACAGCCACCATCATCGAGACGAGGCAGGCGAGGAAGGCCGCCAGCCCTCTGACCGCGTCGCCTGGCCTCAGCTCAAAGGCCAGCACCATCCCGCTCAGAAGTCCTGCGAGGTGCGCCTCCTGGGCCACCCAGCCAGCTGCCCCTGTCTGGATGATGTTGATGATGGCGAAGGTGTACAGCACTGAAACGAGAAGCGTCGGTACAGGCACGAAAAGGACGAAGATAAGGCTAGTTGGATAGAGGAGGGTAAGGGTACCCATCACCCCGAAAATCGCTGCCGAGGCACCTACTGCAGGAGTTGAGGAGAGAGGATTGAGTAGAACAAAGACGAGGGCCGCCGCCACACCGCTTATGAGATACACGCAGGCAAACCTCGCCGAGCCTATCCTTCGCTCCAAAGACGATCCGAGGAAGAGGAGCGCAGCCATGTTGAAGGTTATGTGGGTCACATCCGCATGAAGAAACATGTGAGTGATAAGCGTCCAGAGACGGGTGCCCGCCGACAAAGTGGCTGGGACTAGGCCCAAATTCTCTGCCACGCCCTCCCCGAGACGGAGATCCGGGCCTACCGTCGCCGCGAAAAAACCGAGGTTTATGAAGAGTAGCATAAGCGTTATGGCCGGCAGGGATGAACGCTCGCCTCCCCTTCCACGTGGGTTCATGAAATCGCTCTTTCTATGCCCGCTACGGTCATTAAATTCGTATGGTCGAGAAGACCCTAAGGGTCGGCGAAAATCGCACCGCCGTCTTGGATCTTACGTCCCCACCGTCTCCTGGGCCCTTCATCTCTCTGCCACACCTCAAATCGTAACATTTATATCTCAGATTGGAGGCAGGCGTAGGGAAAGCAAGGAAACTTTCTCAGGGCTCGAGGGGTGAAAAATAAATGAGAATGTCCGGACTTTTAATAATAATAATGTTTATGATCATATTCATTTCGATTGCTCTGATGTTCTATTCCTGGCTTCTCCTCCGCCCCACCGAGGAGGAGTAGGCTAGCCCAGGTTTGCAAGCCTCTCTATCAGCCTCTCGACCCTGGGGCAGCGAGAGATGATCAGGGGGATGTTCTCTCTCTCGGCTATTCGCCTTCCCAGCTCATCGACGCGCGTCAGGCTTGTCCCGTGAAGGACAACCGTCCCGGGGTTTATTCCGCCCACCTTTATAGCGACGAACGGAGACCTCCCCATCGCTACGCCGGTGAACACCAGTGCCCTCTCCGAACTCAGCCCGTACAGTCTGATGAAGTCCTCCCTCTCGAGCTCGACTATCGCCCTGAGGCTGTCGATCACCGTGTAACCGAATATCTCCCTCTCAGCGAGGTCCGATCCGACTACGAGATCGCCCTCGACAGCCTTTGCAATGTCCCCGACCTTGACGGGAATGGAGAACTCCCTCATAGCCAGAACCACCCCCGGAGGCATCTGGGGTATCATCATTCTGACCAGAGACCTCGTCGTCGCACCTCCCCTGGAGGCATCGATCGAAAGCAGGGACTCGACGATCCTTCGGATGGTATCCACCCTGGGCGACTCCCTCCTGCCCGACTCGTAGTCGCTGATCACGGACGGCGAGACGCCCATCGCCCTAGCCAGCTCGGCCTGACTGACGTTGAAGAAGCGTCTCCACCTTCTCAGCTCGGCTGGGAGCTTGCTTGACATGACGATCTCGCCTGCAAGCCTCTTGCCGAGGGCACGCATGGCTTCGTTTTCCACGTCCACAAAGCCGATGCGTGCCTCAAAATTGTTTGGGTCCGGTTGTCGCACCGAAAAGAAGTAGGAGATGCATCATCAGAAGGTGGCGCCCTTGGGGGGAGGGCAGCCACCTTCCTCCGCATCAATAAGGGAGGTTGGCGGTATGAGAAAGGGGTACGCCTATATAAAATCCTAAAACATATATAAATGCTTCCCACGGCTCTGCCGAGCGACAGGACAAGCAGTGGGCCGCAATGGTAACGTTTTTTCACCGAACCCCGCATAATGGTCCATGGCCGTCATATCCGAGACTCTCTCCGTCGAGACGAAGAAGGAGCTGGACATCGTCAACCTCACCGATCTCGTCCAGTCGGCCGTCCGGAGATCTGGACTGAGGTCGGGGATAGCCACAGTGTTCCTACCGGGCTCGACCGCTGCGATCACGACGACGGAATACGAACCCGGGGTCTTCACCGACCTACCAAGAGCGCTCGAGAGGATAGCTCCAACTAATGCCGACTATGCCCACCACATGACCTGGGGTGACGACAATGGCCGCAGCCACGTCAGGGCAAGCATCCTCGGCCCGAGCCTCTCGGTTCCATTTCGAGAATCAAGGCTTATGCTCGGAACCTGGCAGCAGATAGTTCTCGTCGAGCTGGACACCCGCCCGAGGAGAAGAAGGGTGATAGTTCAGATCATAGGTGAATAGCAGATGAAGCCTCCGCTTCCAAGGTCGTTCTACGAGAGGCCGACGGACGTGGTCGCCAGGGATCTCCTTGGAAAGCTCCTAGTTCACCGGCTCCCCGAGGGACGCGTCAGCGGGATCGTCGTGGAGGCAGAGGCATATCTCGGTCAGAACGATCCGGGAAGCCATGCCTATGGCGGCAGGACACGCAGAAACGCCGTAATGTTCGGAAGAGCGGGGGTGGCGTATGTGTACTTCACCTACGGCATGCACTACTGTTTCAACGCGGTGGCCAAGCCTCCAGGGGAGGTGGGAGCAGTGCTGATAAGGGCGGTTGAGCCGTTGGAGGGGCTGGACATCATGTACAGGAGAAGGAAAAAGCCTCTAGGCCAGCTGACCAACGGGCCAGCGAAACTGACCCAGGCAATGGGGATAGACGGGGCCCACAACGGCGTGGACCTCACCGAGAACCACCTCTACTTTTCAGAGGGCAAACGCCCCTCCAAGATTGCCTCCGGGCCAAGGATAGGCCTTTCGAACGGGGCCGACCTGCCCCTCCGGTTCTGGATCGAGGGAAATCCCTTTGTATCGAGGCCATAGAAGACCAAGCTATACCATATATTTTTCTTAGCCCATGGTAGGGCACGTTGATAGCGATGGCGAGCATACTGATCTGCGATCCGCTTCAGCCGAACGCCATAGAGATTATGGGCGAGAGGCACGAGGTGGTCAACAGGCCCGGGATAGAAAGGGAAGAACTCCTCGAGGTTGTGGCAAGGTTTGACGCCATCGTGGTCAGGGCTAGGACGCGGGTCGACTCCGAGGTCATTTCAAGGGGAAAGAAGCTGAAGGTCATAGCCCGGGCAGGCGTCGGAACTGACAACATCGATGTGGACGCGGCGACCCAGAGGGGCGTCCTAGTGGTGAACTCCCCCGACCCATCGATTACCTCTGTCGCCGAGCATACATTCGGACTTCTCCTGAGCATCTGTAGAAGGATATGCACCGCAGACAGGGGTCTTAGGGAGGGGAGGTGGCTCAAGAACGAGCTGATAGGGAAAGAGATTGAGGGAAAGACGCTGGGCATAGTTGGCCTCGGAAGGATAGGAACAAAGGTCGCCACCATGGCGAAGGCGTTCGGCCTCTCCATCCTGGCGACAGACCCGTATGCCTCGAAGTCCTACGCCGATAGGTACGGTGCCGAACTCGTTCCCCTCGACGAACTCCTCCGCAGATCGGACTTCGTCACCCTCCACGTTCCCCTCACCGAGTCCACCCGCCACCTGATCGGGAGCGAAGAGATCTCGAGGATGAAAAGCGGCGCAATCATTGTAAACACCTCTAGGAGCGAGGTCGTCGACGAGGACGCGCTTCTCGAGGCTCTCGAGGAGGGACGCATCTCTGGCGCCGCTCTGGATGTCTTCCAGCCGAAGAATCTGCCGAGGTTCGCCCGGCTTGACAACGTGGTTCTCACCCCCCATCTGGGGGCATCAACCGTCGAGGCTCAGAGTCAGATAGCAGAGCTGATAGCAATCGAGGTGGTTGACGCCCTAGAAGGCAGGCCGACTAAGAATCCGGTCAACATTCCCTATATAGACAGAAAGGCCTTTGACAGGCTCAAGCCGTATCTCCGTCTATCGGAGCGGATGGTAGCGATCCTTACACCCTTCATCTCCTCAAGCCCCGCTCTGATATCAATGTCCCTGTTTGGCCAAGCCGCGGAGCTGCCAAACGCAGACTACCTCCTCAGGACGGCGGTGGTAGGCCTTCTCTCCAGGTTCCACGAGGTCAACATAGTCAATGCCATGAACGTCGCGGAGAGGATGGGGATAAAGACTCAGATATCCAAGGGGACAGGTCCTGCGACCTACTCGAGCAGCCTCGAACTAGTAGTCGAGTCAGAGTCCGCCACAGCCAATGTGCGCGGCGCACTCATAGATACAGAGAACCCCAGGATAACCGAGCTGCTGGGCTACCAGATCGAGTTCGTACCCGAGGGACACATAATTCTGACCCAGCACAGGGACGTCCCCGGAATGGTCGGCCTTGTCGGCACAAAGCTCGGGGAGGCAGGCGTCAACATAGCGACGATGCACCTGTCCAGAAAGGCCGCAGGCCAGACCGCGATGATGATAATCCACACCGACAAGCCTGTCTGCGAGGAGATAGTGCGCAGGATCCGCGAGATAGATGGAATGGAGAGGGTGGAGACCTTCAACCTCTCCTAGCTATCTCCATATGCTCTTGATTCCGGTATCCACGATGAACTTCTCCCTGTAGCGTGAAAAGAACGAGCTAACAAGATAGGCGTCCGAGTAGGGAGAAGGCGGGTCGAGGACGGGCCTCCTCTGAGGTTCCAACAGATCCGGCGTCACTATGTGAAACCCGAAGGCCCTCTTCTGCTCCTCCAGCATCCTGTGCACCGCCCTGCCGAGCTTGTTGTAGGTGGCCGCCTCAGGGTTGCCGTACCTAGTCCTCCTGGGAACCTTTCCGTAGATTATCAGACCGTAGTTGGAGCTTACGCCGAGGGCGCCCGCCACCCTGAACCGGGCGAGCGATATGTACTCCTGGAGGAAGCCCTGCGAAAGCTGGTCTAGGTCGTTTACCACGAGAAGCGTCTCCCTAGCAACGGCATCCCTGAGCTTTGCAAGCGTTGCCTGGCTGCTTGGCACAACTTCAAAACGCGTCTTCAGGTCACAGATCCTCCCGACGTAGGCGTCGACCTCGTCGTATGCCTCCTCGAAGCATGAAAGGACGGCACATCTTCCCTCCCCTATTGCGGCCGAGGTTATGTCCATCCGAACCGGTTCTGGGAGCCTACTCGAAGGCCTGAGGATATAGCTCAGATAGCTCCTCCACTGATACGGCGACAGAGAATCGATGAACTGAAGGACTTCCTCCTTGGGCTTCAACCAATCACCCTTGGCACGGCACGGGCTGATAAGATTATTAAGTCTGTTTTCTTAAATTGCATGCCACGAAGGGAGAGAAGAGGTCCGCCTTGTTAGCGAGGATAAGACAGCTCATGGATGAGTTTCCATTTCAGCCGGCCAAGCTTGACAAGGAGACCGAGGCAAAGCTTGGCAGCTACAGGCTCTCATACCAGGATCACAGGGAGGCTTACGATCTGGCCGCCCGCATTATCCGAGACATCGTCAGCTCGATAGAGAACAAGTCCGGAAAGGACTATGAGAGCTTCAAGGAACTCATGGAGATGGGCGTCAGCTACAAGGACAGCGTTCTGCAGATCGTCAAGGAAAAGGTGGACATACTTACCGAGTGGATGCAGGGAATAGACGAGGTCAAGTCCAGGGATGACGCACTAGGCCTGGTCGTGAGATACTACCTCGGCGCAAGCATAAAGAACTTCCGTAAGAACCTCTAGGCACGGCGCCGCGAGAGGCCCTCCATATACGTTTCCAGCCTGTCCAGAGCGTCTTCGAGCACGTCCAGCGGCGGTAGAAACACGAGCCTGAAGTGATCGGTGCCGTACACTGGGTCGAAGCCGCTGCCGTGCACGAGAAGGACGTGGGTCTTCTCAAGAACGTCCAGCACGAAAGCCTTGTCGTCCATCGCAACGCAGGGCTCGAGAGAGGGGAACATGTAGAACGCCCCCCTCGGCTCGGTGACCGATAGGCCCCACATCTGGTTTATCCTCCTAGTTGCAAGATCCCTCCTCGGCCTGAGCTTCCTCAGCATCTGGTCTACGTGGTCGTGCGGGCCGTCAAGGGCAGCTGCTAGCCCGTACTGGGCAACGGTGTTGGCACAGAGCCTGGCCCTTGCCTGCTTGAGAACCCCCTCCCAGATCTCGGACAGGGCTCCGGAGGGATCCCGGAAGGCCACGTATCCCACTCGCCACCCGGGCGCAAGGTAGACCTTCGAAAGACCATTTAGCACTACGACCGGGACGTCGTGGTTGATTGAGGCTGGACTCTCAACCGTGTCGTCTAGGGCTATCAGGTCGTAGATCTCATCCGAGATGACGAATATTCCGTTCTCCCCCGCAACATCCATGATCTCCCTGAGATCCGACTTGGGATAGACGGCTCCCGTTGGATTGTTAGGAGAGCAAACGATCATGCACTTTGTCTTTGGGCCGATCTTCTCCCTGATGTCATCTATGTCCGGCCGCCAGCCATCGTCCTCGAGCTTCCTGTACGAGACGGGATTCGCCCCAAAGAGCTTGGCGTACTCGATGTAGGCAGGATACGATGGCCCGGGAACCAGTATCTCGGAAGAGGAGTCGAGAGAAGCAGCCAGCACCATCTGAAGCCCCTCGGTTACCCCAGCGGTAGCCACCACCATGTCGGCAGGGATGTCCACGCCCTTCTTCCTCTCCCTTCTAGAAACCGCCTCCCTCAGCTCGGGGATCCCCTCGGAATCAGAGTAGCCTGACTCTCCAGCACTTATTGCCCTTATGAAGGCCTCTCTTATGTGGGCTGGGGTTTCGAAGTCGAACTTTATGGGATCTCCTATGTTGAGGCGTATGATCTCTTCGCCCTTCCTCTCTAGAATCCTGGCGTGTTCTACCACATCGCGGATCGCATAGGTCATCTTCCTTATGCGCGTAGAACCCGAGATCTTCAACTTGGACTCCTCTCGGGGGGCGGACGGCTAGAGCCGCCCTGAAAGTACACTTTTATATCTTATCGGAGGGCAGAGGCACGGTGATCCAGTGAGGGTTCTTGCCCCGACCGCCGGTCCCAAGCCTGCAGAGAGGAGTGCAAACTTCATCGCAGCTCTTTGCAAGGACATAGAGGCGGACTTGATTGTGATCCACGTTAGGTCGAAGGGCTCGAAGCTCAGCGAGGAGGAGGAGAGGAAAGCCCTTGAGATATTCGAACAAGCGGCAAGGCGGGCCGGGGTCAGCGTCGAGACAAAGCTCGTCGAGGGCGACGTCGTCCAAAGCATCCTTGAGGCGGCGGAGAGAGAGAAGGCCGACCTGATAGTCATGGGGGCGACGACGGAGCCGACGCTGAAGAAATGGATCAAGGGGAACGTGATCATAGAGGTCATGGAGAGGGCGACGGTTCCAGTGACGGTCATACCCTCGGCGCTGAGGCCAGATCTGTATCACTA
Organism: Hadarchaeota archaeon (SeqCode); assembly: GCA_964460695.1. GTDB lineage: Archaea > CAYQAE01 > CAYQAE01 > CAYVLA01 > CAYVLA01 > CAYWSC01. The sequence goes on along the minus strand of CAYWSC010000002.1, from coordinate 17,838 downwards.
GGGTTTTGCACCCAGCGAATCTTGGCGCCTAGAGCCCTTAGATCCTCTACAAAGCTGGGATATGAGACGGAGATGCACTCTGCGTCCTGGACCAGAATGCCCTCGCTGCAAAGTCCCAGGACGGCTAGGGCCATTGCGATTCTGTGATCCCCGTGGGAGCTGGTCCTCGCCACCCTCAGCCTAGAGCCGCCTGTTATCTCTAGGCCGTCGTGGGTCTCGGCGACCCTGACCCCTAACTTCTGAAGCTCGCTCCTGAGGACGGAGATCCTGTCCGACTCCTTCAGCCGCGCGTGCTCCACCCCCCGTATCCTGGTCGTCCCCTCGGCCCGGCTTGCGATCACTGCAAGGGGTGGCAGCAGGTCCGGCGTGTTGGAGAGGTCTACATCGATCCCTTCTAGATCTCCGGGCAGGACACGTAAGCATCGCGTCCTCCGCTCAATATGGGCCCCCATCTTCTCCACGATCCGGATTAACTCGGCGTCTCCCTGGCTCGTGTCGCTCCGAAGCCCCTCTATCTCCACCTCGGAGCCAGTTACGAGGGCAGCCGCCACCAGGAATGCTGCCGAGGAGTAGTCGCCCTCCACCTCGTATTCTCGAGGGAGATACATCTGACCCGGAGAGACGTTGAACGATCCTCCCTCTACTTGTACCTCTACTCCGAACTCACGCAGCATCTTGACGGTGAGGTCGACGTACGGCCGTGACTTCACCGGACCTACCACCTGCAACGCGAGCCCCCTCTCAAAGTGAGCCGAGGGCAGAAGCATCGCCGATATGAACTGGGAGCTGACCCTCCCCGCTATCCGCGCCGAACCCCCCTCGATGACCCCCTTTGCCCTAACCTCGATGGGAGCGAGTCCTAGACCGGGTATGGACCGGGCCGAGACGCCTACCGACCTTAGACATCTTAGAAGATCTGACATCGGTCGCCTCCTGAGGGACTCATCTCCGGTTAGGATGACGGTTCCGTCTGCAAGTCCAGCCAAGACCGTAAGGAACCTCAGGCTGGTCCCAGAGTTGCCCAGATTGATGGGGGATGACGGCGCCTCGAACCGGCCACAGGTTCCGTCAACCGCTAAACACCCTGCCTTTTCCTCGACCCCAACGCCGAGGGCCCTTAGCCCGCGAACCGTGCTAATAGTGTCGTCACACACCAGTGGAAAGCGGATAGTGGACCTTCCGTCGGAAAGGCTCGACAGGACTAGAGCCCGATGGGTGATGCTCTTGGAGCCCGGCGCCTTGACTTTTCCGGAAAGAGTGGATCTCTGCGCCAACAGGTCGGTGGGCACGCACCTTGGTGCTTGAACACATTTATAAATTGGTGTGCTACAGTGACTCACGCTGTCTCGGTGATACCGTATGTCAGAAATAGGAAAGTCGATAAGAATGGAGCGAATAATGAACAGGGAGAGCAAGAGGACAGTGATCGTCCCCCTGGACCACGGCGTCACCATCGGTCCCGTCGAAGGAATAATCGATCTGAGAAAGACGGTAGACACAGTGGCCGAGGGAGGTGCAAACGCCGTCGTCGTCCACAAGGGAATGGTCAAGTCCGGCCACAGAGGCTACGGGAAAGACATAGGGCTCATAGTTCACCTATCCGCAAGCACGTCCCTCTCGCCGGACCCAAACAACAAGGTCTTGGTAGGGACCGTCGAAGAGGCCATAAGGATGGGCGCCGACGCCGTCTCGGTACACATAAACGTTGGGGCAAATGATGAGCCATCTATGCTCGAGGCCCTGGGCAGGGTCTCCCAAAGCTGTGAGACCTGGGGGATGCCGCTAGTAGCGATGATGTACCCCCGGGGTAAGAAGATAGACGACCAGAACAAGGTCGAGTTCGTCAAGCACGCCGCCAGGGTGGGTGCAGAACTGGGTGCCCACATAGTCAAAACCAACTACACGGGGGACCCCGACACCTTCAGAGAGGTCGTCAAGGGATGTCCGGTGCCAGTGGTTGCGGCCGGAGGGCCGAAGACCGAGACAGACGAGGAATTCCTACATGCCGTCAGAGGCGTGGTGGAGGCCGGAGGAGCAGGCGTCGCGGCGGGTAGAAACGTCTTCCAGCACCGGAACCCCGCTGCCATGGTCAAAGCGATAGCCAAAATCGTTCACGAGGAATGGGATGTAGAGAATGCAGCCAAGCTCCTCAAGTAGCGACCGTCGCGGCGCGCGGCTCCTCTGGGTAAGGGTTGATCAAGACTCCTCCTGGAAGAAGAGGAAGGAGGCGATCCAGAAAGCCTCTGAAGCCGGAGCAGAGCTTGTGGTCATAGACCCCTCGGACTACGAGCGGGTCAGAATGCTCTGGAAAAAGCCGATCGGCGTTATCGGCCCAAGACCCGGGGACCTCCCGGAAGATGTTCTGCCAATCGACTTGGACCCAGAGCCCAAGCAAGAGCCAAGAGCCAGGGTCGCCCTCCAGCCAGTGGCGGCGGCCAAGGACCAGCAAAAAGTGATGAACCTCCTGGCCAGATACGAGACGGTCATCGTAGACTGCCGAGACTGGAGGATAATACCTCTGGAGAACCTCATCGCCGCGGCCCAGAGTGCCGGCTCCAAGATTCTTGCAACAGTTTCCGGCCCAGAGGATGCCTCGGTCGCGATAGACGTGCTGGAGAGAGGCGTCGATGGCGTACTTCTCGAGCCGAAACACGCCGAGGACATACCTAGGGTGGCCGAGATCCTCCGTGGAAGAATGCCACCCCTGGAGATGATAGAGGCTGAGGTAGTCTCTCTAGCCCCGGTGGGGCCGGGGGACAGAGCATGCATCGACACGTGTTCACTGCTAGAACACGGCGAGGGGCTTCTGGTTGGAAGCCAGGCAGATGGGATGGTCCTTGTCCACGCCGAGACCATTGAGACCGAGTACGTCCAGAGCCGGCCCTTCCGCATCAACGCCGGAGCCATCCACAGCTACGTCCTGTCTATCCGCAACACGACGAGGTATCTCAGCGACCTTAGGTCGGGAGACCCCGCGCTGATCGTCCGTTTTGACGGATCGACCAGGATCGTGACGATAGGCAGGGTAAAGATAGAGACTAGGCCTCTGTCGATGGTGAGGCTGAGGCACGGGGATAGGGAGTTCGGTGTTATCCTTCAGAACGCAGAGACCATTAGACTCGTTAGGCCCGACGGGACGCCGGTCGCCATAACCGACCTCAAGGTCGGGGACAGGGTAGTTGGATACGTGTCGGGCGAGGCAAGGCACTTCGGCATGTCTATACAGGAGAAGCTGATAGAGAGATAGAACAATGGTGCAGATATGCGTCTCCATCGCAGCACCTAGCATGGAGAGGATGGAATCGCTCCTGTCGACAGCTCTCGCCCAAGGTGCAGACCTAGTGGAGATCAGGTTCGACCATCTTCCCTCGCTGCCCAGCCGCGAAGAGCTTGCCCGGAGACTAGATGTGGACAGACCCTTGATAGCGACGGTGAGGAAGCCGACTGAGGGCGGCTTGAGTCACTTCCCGGAGGCGGAACGTAGAGACTTCCTGGCGAGGGCCGCGGAGCGGTTCGAGTACGTTGACGTAGAACTGGAGTCAGGGGAGAAGTCCTTCATCGAGAAGCTCGCCTCTGCCGGATGCAGGGTAATAGTATCCTTCCACGACTTTTCCGGGATGCCAGACCTTTCCCGGCTCAGATCGATCTACAGGAGGGCCAAGGGGCTGGGAGCAGACCTGGTAAAGCTCGCCTGCATGGCGCGATCAAAAAGAGATGTCTCAACTCTCCTAGCCATCCACGCCTACGCCACGGACATCGTCGCCATCCCAATGGGGAGAGACGGGATGGTAGGAAGGGTTCTGGCACCGCTTCTTGGATCGGCATTCACCTACGCCTACTTAGACGGAGAGGCCCCCGTCGCACCGGGAATGCTTCCCATCGGAACGATGAGGCAGATATACCGAACCCTCGGCGAGGCTCTGGGTGATCTACCTTGATCGATGCCCTGACACGAATCTACGGGCTGATAGGAAGGCCACTTGAGCACTCGATATCGCCGCAGATCCAGAACGCCGCCTACGCGGAGATGGGCCTGAACGCCGTCTACGTATGTTTCCACATCAGGGGATCGCCCCAGGACGCGGTCAGAGCGGCAAGATACCTCGGGATCAGGGGCCTCAACGTTACCGTTCCCTTCAAGCTGGATGTCGTTGGGGCTGTTGACAGGGTAGAGGGAATAGCGGAGAAGCTCGGCGCTGTCAACGTCATATCTCTGGGCGAGGAGATCGTTGGGTACAATACCGACGCGTCGGCCGCCGTTCGGTCACTGAGGGAGGCGGTACAGGGTAGCCTCAGCGGCCTCGAGGTCACGATCATAGGAGCGGGCGGGTCAGCTAGGGCCATTGCCTTTGGCCTTGCCGAGGAGGGCTGCACCCTAAATATCTGCAACCGCACGATCCCCAGGGCGGTAGCCCTCTGCAAAGAGGTATCCAGCAAGACAGGTGCGCGCTGCCGTTCAGGTGGATTGGATAGAGAGACGCTAAGGGATGCCATCGATCGCTCACAGCTCTTGGTGAATGCAACGCCAGTCGGTATGTACCCGAAGACCTCAAGTACACCTGTCGATCCGGGCCTTCTTAGAAGCGACCTGACCGTTATGGATATCGTGTACAACCCTCAACGGACCCTCCTGCTAAGACAGGCTGAAGAGAGGGGGTGCAGGACGGTTGGGGGTCTAAGCATGCTGGTATACCAAGCCGCGGAATCGATCCGGATCTGGACTGGCCTGGAGCCGCCCGTGGAGGCGATGTTCCGAGCCGCCTCATTCGCCCTCGGCAAATATGCAGAGTCGACCCATTCAACAACTGCGCCCGAAAGTTAAACAGCTAGGCTCCCGGTTTTCACTAGTTTCCTCCTTCTCGTAGAAGTCTGGAGCAGGCGCTGTTGTTCAACGGGCAGCGACGGTCCCACGTGAGGCATGTCAAAAATGATCGGCTTCCCAAGAGATCTTCTTCACGCTTGCTTGTCAAACAATTTCCCACCTACCGGAAGAATACACGTCCAACTGGTCGGCCCCGACTCCGACCTCAATCCACAAAGAAAACTTGGCGACCAGAAGATTGCGCATTAACTAACAGGCTAAGAAAAGGATAGTTTTGAAATTCCAATCCGGGAAGAAACTATCTGAGCAACGGCTGGCTGTTTCCGAACTCCCTTCAGGATTGCTGGAAGCGAAATGCATCACAGCCCAGGGCTAGTACAACATCCAGGCTCATCTTTTTTATACGCCCGTGACGCCGTTCCTTCATCCCGATTCGAAGAAGCCCCTCTCGGTGTTGCGATGAAAGGACTCGAAGAGATCCTAAGAAACGTTCAGATGGCACAGGACTACTCCTCGCTGGGGCTTTCCGGCCAGCCATTCCGCATAACTCCCATTTCAGGTGAACTGCACTACTTCGTCGGGAGGGAGAAGGAACTCCAAAGCCTGCTGGGGTCTGTTGCCAAGAGCAAGAACGCCTTTCTAATCGGCGAGACCGGGATGGGGAAGACAAGCCTGCTCAACGTCTCGTCTATCTTCCTGAGGAGCAAGTGGGGCGACAGGTATCTAGTGGCGTCAGGGTCGTACTACCCCTCGATCCGAAAGATGATAATAAGCCTTACCCTCGATCTGATCCGCAGGAACCGACTCGTCGAACGGATAGACCGTTCCAAGATGAGCGACCTTAGGAAGATCATCCTGAGGATGACGAGGTACTCAAAGTCCCCTGTCCACTACGACCTGCTCTCGGTTCAGGACGATCTGCTGAGCCTGAGAGACATGCTGGATGAGGAGTTCGTGTTCCTCGTGGACAACGCCCACACCATGACTAGGTACGACTGCCAAGCCACATTGCCCTTTCTGGACAACCTTCTCTTCGAACCGGAGATAACGTGGATCCTAGCAACCTACCCCGAGACGCCAAACGAGCTCGAGAAGATATCTCCCTCGACTTGCGCGAGGTTCAGCAGCGAGATAAATCTGGACCCCTTCTCGCGCCTTGAACAGGTCGAAATCATCAAGTCGAGGCTTCATGCGATGAGGCTGAATACGGTCCAGGGTGAAGATCCATTGTACCCGTTCACCCAGGAGGCGGTCGAGGTTGTCATCGAGTACACGGACGGCAACGCGAGGAGGCTCATGGAGATCTGTGAGAAGTCGGTCGACATGGCTAGGGACATAGGCAGCAGGAGGATCACGACGGGAATAGTCGAGAAGGTGATAAAGCAGGCCAGATTCTCCTTCACATGGAGGATACTGCGACACCTCACCCCGAAGCAGATAGAGGTCCTGAGCGCTCTCGTAGCACGGCACGGCGGCCGGGCGTCGCTCTCGGAGCTGGTCTCCTCCCTTGACAGGAGCAAGGGAACCATATCGCTGCACATGAACAACCTGATCCACAAAGGCCTCGTCAGAAGGGTCGGCGATAGATTTCACATGTCGTACGTGGTGGAGTGGGATCTCGATGAGATAAAGGATTTCCTCTCAGAGTACGAAGGGGGGCGGAAGGCCTCCTCGTAACCCGGCGACATTTATAACGTCGCTGTCTGTCTTCCAGCGAGGAGAAGAGTTGCCTGAGATAATCCTCACAGAGGAGGTCGACCTAGAGGGAAAGAAGTTCGTGACCGGTTTCCACGGAATAGGATGGACCGGCTACATCGCCAACAGGTACCTCATAACCAAGATCAATGCGCGAAGGATAGGGTACCTGTCCTTCGAGGGCATGAGGCCCGTAGTCAGGCTTTGGAATAGGAGGATCAGTTACCCCCACGACCTGTACCTCTCTGAGGGAGAGGTCTTCCTAGTGTCGGAGGCCCCCTTCCCAGAGGCCCAGACTATGGAGATCACCGGCGAGATCGCTTCGTGGGTCAAGAAGTGTGGCTTCGAACTTTCCATAGTCATAGGCGGGCTCACGAGCGCCGTGAAGAGGAAAGACGACCCAGATCTTATGGGAGTCGCCACCTCGGCGGCGAGCCACCTCATGGATGAGTATGGAATCCAGTGGATGCTCGACGATCTGAACATCGTGGGGCCCCTCGCGGGCCTGTTGTTCCACGCCGAGAGGCTGGGCCTACCGCTGATCGCCCTTCTCCCCTTCTCGGAGAATCGGCCGGACAGGAGGGCGGCAGTTGTCGCGATCGAGAAGCTAGGCGAAATCCTCGGCATGGAGGTGGACACCACAGACCTGATCCGGGCCGAGGAGCTTGAGAGGAGGATCGAGCAGATGATCACGGCCCAGCTCAAGGAGGAGGAGAAGCCTAGCCATCACTACATGTAGGACCCTAGCAGCATGTGAGGATCCTAGCCAGGATCCTAGTTAGGCTCCTGCCCAAGCTCGCGGGCCTTCTCCTCGACGTACTTGTAGTAGCCGCGCCGCTTCAGAAGGGAAGATGCGTCCTCATCTATGACTATGACGACCCGAGGGTGGAGCTGGAGGACGGAGGCGGTGAACTCGGCGGTGACCGGGCCCTCTATCGTGGCCTTGACAGCCTGAGCCTTGCTCTGACCAGCGGCCAGGAGCAGGATCTTCCGGGCCTCCATGATCGTTCCCACACCCATGGTGATGGCGAACCTCGGAACCTCCTCTTCACGTTCGAAGAACCGGGCGTTGTCCCGCACCGTCTCCTCCGTCAGCGTCTTTATCCGCGTTCTCGAGCCTAGCGAAGAGCTAGGCTCGTTGAACCCTATGTGCCCATCCCTGCCGAGTCCGAGAAGCTGGAGGTCTATACCCCCCGCCTGTCTTATCGCCTCCTCGTAGTTCCTGCACTCAGCATCGAGGTCTTCGGCCAAGCCGTTTGGTATGTGCACCCTTTGAGGATCGATGTTTATCTTGCTGAACAGGTTGTCCCACATAAACTTGTGGTAGCTCTGGGGATGGTCAGGAGGCAGGCCCAGGTACTCGTCTAGGTTGAAGGTTGTGACGCGCGAGAAGTCAAGGCCCTCTTCTCGGTGCATCCGGATGAGTTCTCTATAGGTTCCAAGCGGCGTACTTCCGGTCGCCAAGCCAAGGACGGTTGTCGGCTTGGATCTAACCTGCCTGGCGATTATCCGTGCAGCCGTCTTACTTAGCTGGGTGTAATCTTCGCAGATTATTATGCGCATCGCATGGCCAGCCTGCGGCGGGGGGATAAATTTTTCCCAAGTCGCCCCAGCGTTAGTGGAAATCCAAACGCATGAGCCGAACTCCGGGCTCCCGTTTTTCAACCAGTCAGCCTAGAGTCTGATGGCCGTCTTCACACCGGGATAAGATTTTTCTCCGGGATGGCCGGCAGTCGGCTGGGGCCCGATGTCAGAATGGATCTTCTCCAGAGGCTGAAAACGGATGCACGGAGGCTCCAAAAGACCGTCGTGCTCGCCGAGGGGGACGACCCAAGGGTTGTCCGGGCAGCGCTTCTCGCAAGGCGCGAATCAATTGCCAGGACGATCCTCGTAGGCAATACACGTGACATCATGGAAACTCTGTCCCGGATCTCTTCGGAATTCCCTTCAAGCGATATAGTTGACCCAGCCGAGTACCCCATGGGCGAGTTCGTCGACGAATACCTTGCCATCAGGGAAGGTAGAAATGTCTCAAGGCAAATGGCGCAAAGAATCCTATCCAAAGACGTCTTCTTTGCGGCCATGATGGTCAGGATGGGCAAGGCCGACGGGATGGTTGCCGGGGCACGGAACCTCACCTCGACAGTTATCAAGGCCGGAAAGCTCATCATCGGGCTCAAAGAGCAGTTTCAAGAACCATCCGGTTTCTTTATCATGAACATCCCGGGGCACCCTCCGATGATCTTTGCTGACAGCGCTGTGAACCCAAATCCCAATCCAGAGCTCCTCGCCCAGATCGCGGTGGCGTCGGCCCAGAGCGCGATGGGACTTCTATCGGAGGATCCAAGGGTGGCGATGCTTTCCTTCTCGACGAAGGGGTCTGCCGACCATCGCGATGTCAGGAAGGTCCAGGAGGCGACCTCGCTTGCGAGGAGGATGGCTCCGGATCTGAAAATCGACGGCGAGATGCAGGCCGATGCTGCCATCGTCCCACAGATCGCAGAGAGGAAGAAAATAGCTGGCCCAGTTGCGGGAAGGGCGAACGTCCTTATCTTTCCAGATCTGGATGCTGGAAACATATCGTATAAGCTGGTGCAGCACCTCGCCGGGGCGAAGGCGTTCGGCCCCTTCCTACAGGGATTTAAGAAGCCCGTGAATGACCTGTCGAGGGGCTGCAGTGCCGAGGAGATCCTCGGCACCATAGCCGTTACAGCGATCCAAGCGGAGAGCCTTCGATGAGGGTACTTACACTCAATACGGGTAGCTCCTCCCTGAAGTACAGACTCTCCGAGCCAGACAAAGGTGTCATCCTAGCGGACGGTCTTGTCGAGAGGATCGGTGCATCCGAGGCCTCGATAGAGCATACAGCTGGGGGAAAAAGGATAGTTTGCAGCGTCAAAGCACCGAACCACAAGGCGGCCTTCAACATCATGCTCAGCTACCTCACCCACCCAGAGTTCGGAGCGGTGGAGGAGCTGGGCCAGATCGAAGCGGTGGGGCATCGGGTCGTTCACGGGGGAGACAGGTTCTTCGAATCGGTCGAGATAGACCCGGATGTCATCCAGGCGATAGAGGAATTCGAGGAGCTCGCGCCGCTTCACAACCCGATAAACCTTTTGGGAATTAGAATCGCCAAGGAGTTCCTTCCTGATGTGCCCCATGTGGCCGTCTTCGACACTGCGTTTCACCAGACCATGCCGGTCGAGGCCCACACGTACGCGCTTCCAATACGTTTCTACCGCGACCATCGCATACGCAGGTACGGCTTTCACGGAACCTCCCACAGGTACGTTTCGAGAAGGGCGGCGCAGATCCTCTCCACACCGCTCGCCGAGCTGAGGATGATAACCTGTCACCTAGGAAACGGATGCAGCTTGGCCGCAATTAAGGGAGGAAGATCCATCGACACCTCCATGGGATTTACGCCCCTCGAGGGCTTGGTTATGGGAACTAGGAGCGGGGACATAGACCCTTCCATCGTTTTCTACCTGGTCAACCGACGGGGATACGACCTAGCCAGAGTTGAGGAGATACTCAACAGGGAAAGCGGACTTCTAGGGCTCTCCGGAATCTCCAACGACATGAAGGTTCTCATCGATCACATGAAGCATGGCAGCGAGGCTGCTCGTCTCGCAGTAGATGTGTTCGTATACAGGGTCAAGAAATACATAGGGGCGTATGCGGCCATCCTCGGCGGTCTTGACTGCCTCGTTTTCACCGCCGGCATAGGGGAGAGATCACCGCTGATCAGGGAGAGGATCTGCAGGGGCCTAGAGCACCTCGGGATCGAGATCGATGCCAAGCTGAATCAAGAATGCGTATCCCGGGAAAGCATCATCAGTCCGCCTCACTCTAGGGTCAAAGTCGTGGTCATTCCAACGGACGAGGAGGCTGTCATAGCTGAGGAGACGTACAACGTCGTTAAGGAGAGGTGTAGAGGTTGAGGCTTTGGATATTCGAAGATGAGGAGTGGGAGAACTTCTCTCCACTGACCTTGACGAGGCCGGTCTTCCGACTTAAGATCGGCTTCTGGGAACTGTGGCAGAGGTCGTCCAGGATGATCGGGATAAGCCCAGATGCGGCCTTTACCAGAAGCTATCTTCAGAGCCTCACGGCTGCGAAGACGGGGCTCACCGTAAACCCGGAAAAGCCACCGAACGAGGACCTCTTGCTGCTAAACGGACGCGCAGTCAGGGCAGAGGCCTCCTGGGCCGAGGAGAAGGACGTGGTAGGGATCCAGGAGGGACAGGTCGTATTTGCATCTCTGAGCCAGAAGACCGTCGAAGATATCTGGAGCCTAGAGGTTGGCGAGCTCATAAGCCGAGCGAGAGATGAGTGCAGCCAGGTTGAGGTTCAAGACGCCCTCGCCAGCTATCCCTGGGATCTATTCCTCCGAAACGGGGAGGCGATCAGAGGGGATTTCCAAACCGTTGGCAAGAGCGGGATCGACGGCACTCTTTCGCAGGGATCCTTCATCGTCGGGGAGAAGACCGACATATACATAGCGCCCGGAGCCAGGGTTGATCCCACAGTCGTCCTGGACGCGACAGAAGGCCCAATATACATCGACGAAAACGTTAGAATCTACCCCCACACCAGGGTTGAAGGACCCAGCTACATCGGGCCCGGAACCCTGATCGTCGGGGGAAAGATAAGGGAAGGGTGCTCCATCGGCCCTGTATGCCGGATTGGAGGAGAGGTCGAGGAGTCGATTTTCCATGGATACTCAAACAAGTATCACGATGGATTCATAGGACACAGCTATGTGGGTGAATGGGTGAACCTCGGAGCCCTCACCACCAATAGCGATCTGAAGAACGACTACTCGACGGTCAAGATATATGTCAAGGGGCGTCTCACCGAGACTGGGGAGACCAAGGTCGGCTCGCTCATCGCCGACCACGTCAAGACGGGCATAGGAGTACTCTTGAACACTGGAACAGTAGTCGGGGTGGGGAGTGTCCTCATGCCGTCAGGAGAGGTTCTGCCCAAGCTCGTCCCGTCCTTTGTCCTGGTCTACAAGAATCGCATCCTGCACGGCCTCGGCCTGGAGAACACGATCCAGACCGCGAAAACGGTGATGTCGAGGAGGAAGGTCGTCATGACCGAGGAAGAGGCGGAGATGCTGAGAAAGGTGTACGAGCTCACCTCTGAAGAGAGAGAAACCTTGATAAGGAAGGATAGGCGCAAGCGCAGGCTGGGATAGAGATGTCGGTCGAGGAGAGAATGATCAAGATCGTCTCAGACGTCCTCGGCATAGATCCGGAGAAGATAACGCTGGACTCGAACTTCGTCGAGGACCTAGGTGTAGAGAGCCTCGATACCGTCGAGATCGTTGCGGCTGCTGAGGTCGAGTTCGGAATAGACATCCCTATGGAGGATGCGGAGAAGAATACGACCGTGGGCAAGGCTGTCGAGTACATAAAGAACAAGTTGAAGGAGAAGGAGGCTTAGCGAGCAACAGCGAGCGCCACCGCGGCGGCAACCCCACCGGTGTGAGATAGGCTGATATGTAACTCCCGCACGCCCATCTCCGCCGCCTTCGCCTTTGCGCGGCCGTGGAGGACGACCCTCGGCCGGCCTTCATCCCTCTCGATCTCTATTTCCAGAGGGTCGCAGGCGATGCCGAGAGCCTTTATCACGCTCTCCTTGGCGGCGAAACGGGCCGCTAGGTGGGGGAATGGATCTGGAAACCGTCTGCAGTACTCAAGTTCCCTCTCGGTGAACACCCTCTCCAAGAAGCTCTCCCCTCCCCGATCGTAGGCCGATCTCAGCCTATCGACCTGGGCAATGTCGATTCCAACGCCGAGGATGCCGAGTCTAGTGTCACAGGGGGACATTCAGCATCTGCGCCGCCTTTATGATTATCTCCTTCTCCTTCTTGTGGGTAACCATGTTGAGGGCGTCTCTCGGCGTGAACCACATGGCCCTGTCGAACTCTGTGCCGACGTTGAGGGCATCGTTGTTGGCCTTCATCAGGTAGAAATGAACGTACTTGTTGCACACTGTATCACTGTCCTTGAGGTGGAACTCGTACGATATCGTGCCGATCTTCTCCCCGACCTCGACATCTGTTAGCCCGGTCTCCTCGAAAACCTCCCTCTTGGCGGCCTCTATCTCCGTCTCGTCCTTCTCGGTTCTCCCCTTGGGAAGGCACCAGTAGTTCCTCCGCCGCCTACCGACGAGAACGAAGAATACCCTGCCCTGTGATACCTTGTAGACCACACCCCCGGCTGAGACGATCTCCCTCGCAGCCAAGCATCATCACAGTCCTGTTCCTATCTGACCATTGGAGAGCAGTTTTTTAAATTGTCCCGGACGCTGCACCGTCCGCATGAGTGATGTGGCAGGGGTCGAGCCGTGTGTCATCTTCGACTACGACCTCACCCTCGTCGATCTAAGACTTGACCGGGGCATCATGAGAAACTCCATCCTGAGGGCGCTCGAGAGACTCGGTCTAGAGGAGCTCTTCGACCACGAGAAGACCACCTTCGTCAACTACAGGGAGATCGTCGACGTCAAGCTGGCAGGTTCGGTCGATAAGGCTAGGATAAAGCGGTTCCTCGACTGGAATATGGCCTCTGGAGAGCTCAGGACGGTGGACCTCGCACGGCCGATACCGGGCTGCAGAGAGGTTCTATCTGCCCTAAGACAGGACAACTACAGAATTGGAATTGTCAGCTCGAATTCCAGGAGGGTGATTGAGAGGACCGGCAGGAGACTCCGCCTGCTGAGGCTCGTCGACTCGGTGTGGGGAAGGGAGGATGAAGGACGTTCGAAGCCGTCTCCCGACAAGCTGATCGCCTGCAGCAGATCCCTCGGCTGCTCCTCCGGCGTCTACGTGGGCGACGATCCGTCAGACATGGAGGCGGCTAGGGCAGCGGGACTTGTCGGAATTGCGGCGCTCAGAAGGACTGACAGGCTTCCCACCCCATCGCCCTCCCTGCTCACAAGACTCGGCGCGAGATTCGTCGTCGAGTCTCTAGACGAGGTCCCAAGCGTCCTCCGGACTCTCGGATGGTCATTCCAAGAGGACCGAGGGAGGCGCGCGCAGAGAGCGGGTTAAGCTTTTTAACGACTCCTTCGACTTGGTTGCTGAGAAAGGTGAGGCATTGGACGCATTGATGATCAGCGTCTCGGGCATCCGAGGCGTGGTTGGATCGACGCTTACGCCAGACGTTGTAGCGAAGTTCTCGGCTGCCTTCGGTACCTACTGCCGCGGAGGAACAGTCGTCATCGGGAGAGACGCGCGCAAGTCCGGGCCGATGATCCGAGATGCAGTAGTCGCGGGGCTGAGGTCATGTGGATGCAGAGTCATCGATCTAGGCGTCGCAGCAACCCCGACCATACAGTTCTCGGTCAGACAGCTGAATGCGAGCGGAGGCATAGCAATTACAGCCTCACACAACCCCATCGAGTGGAACGCCCTAAAGCTCATAGATAGAACGGGGATATTTCTGGATGCTGAGCAGGGAAAGAGAATCCTCTCCATCTATGAGAGCAATGACATTCACTATGCGAGGTGGAACTCCATAGGTGAAGTGGTGGAAGACCCGGGGGCAGATGAGCGACATGCCGACCGGATTCTCAGCGTGATAGACACCTCTAAGGTCAGCGACCGCCGCCCAGCCGTCGTGATCGACTGCTGCAACAGCGCACCGTCGAGCATCCTCCACCTAGTCCTTGAACGGATTGGGTGCGAGGTATTCACCGTGAACTGCGACATGTCCGGGGCATTCCCCCGCGGCCCAGAGCCCCTAGCCGAGAACCTGGATATGCTATCACAGAGGGTAAGAGAGGTCGGTGCGGACGTGGGATTCGCGACCGATCCAGACGGAGACAGGATCTCGGTGGTAACCGAGAAGGGAATACCGGTGGGAGAAGAGTACTCCCTCGTCCTGGCTTCCAACTTCGTCCTAGAAAGGGAAAGAGGACCCGTTGTCACAAATGTCGCGACGACCAAGGCTGTTGAAGACGTTGCGAAGAAGTGGGGCTGCCCCTTCTATAGGGCGCCCGTGGGAGAGGTCAACGTTGTCAAGAAGATGATCGAGGTGGGCGCCGTCATTGGCGGAGAGGGGAACGGTGGCGTCATAAACCCTAAGGTTCAGTATGCTAGGGACGCCCCTGCTGCCATGGCTCTGATCCTAGAGGGCATTTCTCGCTCGGAGAGAAGGATCAGCCAGCTCGTCGAAGAGCTCCCGACATACCACATGGTAAAGAAGAAGATTGAGTGTCCACCCGAGAGGGCCAAGGAGGTTCTCAGAGAGGTGGAATCCCGTTTCGGGGGGGAGGAGATGGATCTTACCGACGGAGTTAGAATCTCCGTGGACTCCGGGTGGATCTACGTGCGGAAATCCGCAACGGAGCCTGTGATCAGGGTGATATGCGAATCCGACAGGAAAGAGAAGGCGGAGGAGCTGGCGGAAGAGGCCGTCGGACTAGTTCAGCGCATACTCTCCGTCCACAGGTGAGTCGAATGGACATGCTTAGGACAGCCGTGATCGGGGTCGGGACCTTCGGCATCACCCATGTCGAGGCGTATGCTTGGCATCACAGGTGTAAACTCGTCGCAGTATGTGACAAGAACGAGGCGCGCTGCAGGCAGATCGCGTCTAGATACGGGTGCAATGCCTACACGGACTACTCCGAGATGTTCTCCAAGGAGAGACTCGACGCTGTCTCGATCGCAACCCCGGACTTTGCACACAGAGACCCAGCCGTCCAGGCGGCCGAGGCCGGGCTGCATATCCTTCTTGAGAAGCCGATGGCCACCAGCGTCGGGGAGGCCGAGGAGATAGCGGACGCCGCTAGGCGCGCCGGAGTTATACTGATGATTGACTTCCATAACAGGTGGTCCCCTCCCTTCGTCGAGCTTAAGAGAAGCATCGAACGCGGCGAGATGGGGGACCCCCTCTACGTCCAGGCGCGTCTTAACGATACGATCTATGTACCGACAAAGATGCTCAGCTGGGCCGGTAGAAGCAACGTCCTCTGGTTCCTAGGAAGCCATATGATCGACCTTGCGAGATGGCTGCTTTCCTCCGATCCCGAGAGGGTTTACTGCGTCAAGGGATCGGGCTTGCTTGCATCCAGAGGGATACAGACCGAGGACTTCTTCCTCAGCACGATCAAGTTCAAGTCGGGTTCCGCAACCGTGGAGAACAGCTGGGTTCTACCCGAGACTCACCCCTTCGTCTGTGACCTGCAGTTCGAGTTCGTTGGAACGGAGGGGAGCTACACGGTCAACATGACCCACAGCAGCATCGCGGAGAAGTACACCAAGGATAAGAAGGAGAACCCAGATGTCGTATTCTCGCTGGATCTCCACGGGAGGCCAGCGGGTTTCTCGAAGCAGAGCATATGGCACTTCGCCGAGAGCGTCCTCTCGGGCAAGCAGCCGCTCGTCAGCCCGGAGGACGGGATCTGGGTGACCCGTACCATCGAGAGCTTGCTGCGCTCAGCGAGGACGGGGAGGGCCCTGCCCGTCGAGTAACACCGAGGCAGGGTACAAAAGCTATATCAGACGGAGTACGTACGCCGCCGCTATGAGCAGCGAAGATGAGGGCGCTCTTATCGGGATAATAGGCGGCACGGGCGTGTACGATCCCAAGCTCTTCGAAAATGTGGTGGAGAGGAAGGTCTATACTCCGTTTGGAAAGACGTCCGACCTCGTCCAGATAGGAGAACTGGGGGGTAGGAGGGTCGCCTTCATTCCTAGGCACGGCCGCAACCATGAGTACCCGCCCCACATGGTGAACTATAGGGCGAACATATGGGCTCTCAAAGAGCTGGGTGTCAAGGCCATCCTTGCTCCATGCGCGGTCGGAAGCCTGCAAGAGGAGTTCAAGCCCGGCGACTTCGTCTTCGTAGACCAGTTCATAGATAGAACCAGGGGCAGAAAGGACACCTTCTACGAGTCTGGCCAGGTCTGCCACATATCCGTTGCCGACCCTGTCTGTCCGGATCTCAACGCCCTGCTATATCGGAGGGCAAAGGCCTTGGGCCTCAGCTGCCACCCCAAGGGGACCTACGTGTGCATCCAAGGCCCGCGTTTCTCAACCAGGGCCGAGTCAGAGCTCTTTAGGTCTTGGGGCGCATCCGTCATAGGAATGACAATGTATCCGGAGTGCGTCCTAGCCAGAGAAGCCCAGATCTGCTACGCGACTGTTGCCATGGTCACCGACTACGACTGCTGGATGACGGGGCGGGTAGTCGACAGCGAGGAGGTCGTCAGGACGATGAACCAGAACATCGACAAAGTTAGGAAACTCCTAGCCGACGTAATCCCGCGGATATCCGAGGACAGGCCCTGCTCCTGCGGCACTGCCCTCCAAGGAGCCCTGATGTAGAGACGGAGGGAGGTGTGCTGAGGACAAATAGGACGGAGCTGAGGAGGCGGGCCTCTACCCTGAAGCCGTTGATAATCGTCGGCAAAGGCGGGGTGACCGACGGGATCATAAGGGAGCTGGATCGGCAGCTTGAGGAAAAAGAGCTGGTGAAGATAAGATTTCTCAGAAGCTCGAATACAAGCCAAATCGGCGAAATGATAGCCAGATTGGCAAAAGAAACGCAATCCGAACTCGTAGAGACGCGAGGAAACACGGCAACGCTCTACCGGCCTCTATCTGAATCGTCAGGAAAGATATATAAGGGCAGAGAGGGCCTCTAACCTTTCAAGCGGCACGAGGGAGTCCTTCTCCGTCGACGAGGGTGGTCGCTCTTGACCACTGTTTTTGATGTGAAACCAGACGCATTGATCAAACTAGTGTCGGAAAAGCTCAAGGGATTTCCCGAGCTTGCCCCACCGCCATGGGCCGCATTCGTCAAGACTGGCGTTCATAAGGAGAGAGTCCCCGACGATCCGGACTGGTGGTACGTGAGGTCTGCCTCCATTCTTAGGAGGATATATCTGGACGGCCCCGTGGGCGTCGAGAGGCTTCGTACCAGGTACGGAGGCAAGAAGGCAAAGGGGAACAAGCCACCGAGGTTCGTAAAGGGGAGCGGTAGCATCCAGAGAAAGATATGCCAGCAGCTGGAGGCGGCCGGCCTCGTCGAGAAAACCGAGAAAGACGGAAGGAAGATAAGCCCGAAGGGAAGGTCATTTCTGGACAAGTGCGCTGACGAAGTCGCCTCTGGGTGAGCTCGGTGGAAGACCTCGAGGAGATTAGACGAAGAAAGCTAGCCGAGCTGCAGAAGAAGCTCGAAGAGGAGAGGTCCCGGGAGGCGGAGCAGAACGCACAGATCCAGAAGCAACTGATCCTGCGTTCCATACTAACCCCGGAGGCGCGTAGCAGGCTGACCAACCTTAGGCTCTCCAGGCC
>CAYWSC010000001.1:0-34960 GCA_964460695.1 Hadarchaeota archaeon (SeqCode) | reverse complement strand
GTCGTCGTCATACGTGTCTCGTCGAGAAAAGATGGACCGCGTCTAGTTCGGAGGGACTACCTGCTCTCGTCTTTTGACTCGTTCGAAAGTGCACAGTCATTTGCCGAAAAGAGGGGAGGATTCTGTGCAGGGGTCTATACATTAAGGGGCGAGAGATTCTGGATGCTCTATCTCGACGCCGACTCCGACTCGCCCAAAGCATCAACCTAGCGACGATACCAATTCGCTTATGCGCCACAACATGTCGAGATCGAAACCGTTGTGAACTGCGCCAAACCCCTCAAGTGATGATATCGAGCATCCGGCGGCCTCAGCTGCCTTAAGGAAGTACAGGTAGTCTTCCGGCCGCTTGATGCACTCCCGGGCGACCTCCGACACCAGATCCATTCCGTGGATCTGCCGGAAATGCTTGAGCTGCCTGAAGTAGACCTGAGCCTGCGAATGCCTGGCTCGCGGGACGAACCTGTCAACTATGTCTCGAAGGAGATCCAGTCTTATTCCAAGTGCACGCCTATACATACTCTCGATCCGGAAATCGGGGGTATCATCCTGATCCTGCACAACCTCAAGCCTGGCCGAGTTTCGCTTGACCACCTTTGCCAGGGCCCTCAGGTTCCTAGCGACGTTCGAGACCCTCCAGTTCACCCACTGCTCGCTGAGCTGGGACACCTCGATTGGATCCTGCCCGGTCTCCTGTCGAAATCTTTCCCTACAATGAAAGCAGTAACACGCCAGGACCCTCCTATTCTCCTGCCTTGCAAAGGCGTAGCCCACATACTCAAGCGCAACTGCGTCGAGGTCCCGCTCAGAGAGGAGGGTCTCTACGAAGTCTAGGTACGCGGAGATAATCTCTTCTCTGTCGGGGCAGAGGAATCCATACCAGTCTAGATCCACGTACGGATGTACCAGGGGCATCGAGTTGCGCGCATATGACAGCAGATCACTCCTCTCAGCCGAGAGGCGGATGTCGCACATCAAGGATATTCTCCCAACGACCTCCATCCCCTCCTTCTTCGCGATGTCGATAATCCGGTCCAACAGACTTCCGTCGCCGCCCGGAAAGAACCCAGTGTTTATCAGAGAGACCCCGTCTACGGGCTTGGCTTGGACGCATAGAGAGTTGAAGCCTGCCTTTGCAAGTTTCGACACGACTTTCTCGGCATCCATCCCTGGCCAAGGGTAAAGATTGATCCTGTGGAGCATGCACTCGCGTAAGCTTCGTCACATAAAACGTCTTCCCACACGAACGCGTATGGAGATCAAGGCAATAGGTTCCGGGAAAAGTCTGGCGAAGTCTCCGAAGCTGACCTCTAGGACACTTGGAGAACCGCGTCTACGAACTCGTCAACTTCAAATACGAAGCCGAATGCGAGGGCAACCCTCCACAGTGCCAGCTCCTTGCATAGCTGCTTCCTAGCACTCTCCCTATTCTCCACAGCGGTGGTGGCCTCTCTAATGGTCGAGCACATGAAGCCCCGCCTATTCATATCCCACATGCCGCCGGGCGACAACAATAGGCACCAGTTTATCGCGAATCCGACGTAGACGAGGTGGTTCACGCCAGCGTCCTTGCACAGTACGAAGAGCTGGTGCCCGTCCTTGGCGACCCCTTCATCTCCCTGCGGCCGAGCCTCTTCTGGGAAGTCTATCTTCTTGAATCCCCGCTCCACGTCGTCCTTGTTGTGGGCCCCTATGAAGGAGTAATCCGTCTTGAACTTCCTCAGCTTCTCCAGATACGGATCGCTCTCGATCCTCTCCGGGGGCTGGGGGCTCGGACCTGCCAGCTCGAGAGCCCTCTTGTACCCAGGATACTGCTCATAGTACCCCGAGCCACCCACGACGTGGAACAGGCGAAGTGGAGATCGCCTGACAGCTGACAGCAGCCTTGGAAACACCTTCCTGCAGATCTCGTAGGACCTAGGAATATATTCGACGCACCGAAACCATCCGGGGTACTGTTCCCTCGTCCCACAGTCCCAGGCGTGCATGACGACAAGCGCCGTATGCTCAGCAACAAGTTCTATCGTCGTCTTTTTCCATCCACCGAACCCCTCTGCGGGAACGTCGAGACTGTAGTCGGCGTCGAACTGTTGGTAGTACCACGCAGGGATCCGGAGCGTCATGTTTATGAGGCCGATGAAGCCCTCATAATACTTTTCCCACAGGAGCAGGGGGTTCTTTGCCGCTGATGAGAATCGAAGAAGATCCCCAGCCTTCTGGCGATCACATAGCTTCCGTCAACCAGATCTGGGGGATCGGGCTCCTCGTCGAGCACAGTGGAGATCGCCTCTCTTAGTCCCCTTGAGGACAGCTCGTCCATAGGAATGACCCGGTAGCCGGCCCTGCCCTCGAAGGCTTGCGCATTTTCATGCTGCTCAAAGTCCCCTCCGAGGGGTACAATGACCGCTCTCTTCCTAAGCCTAGCCGCCTCGAGGAGGCTTGAGTACCCCGCGATGGTGATCATGACCCTGGCTGACGAGATTAGCGGAAGAGGGTTCGGGTTGAAGTAGGGTCCCGGACCAATGATCTGTACATCCAGCCCGAACGACGTGGCAGCCTCTCTCCCCATAGCTACGAGGGGTTTCCCCGCCCAGGTACCGCCGATGTTTATGACGGCCAAATCCCGGTCGGCTTCTTGTCCGCGGCTCACGGGGCCGTGCGAGAAGATCTGCCCGTAGTATTCAAACCCTGCCCGTTGCGCGTCCTCTTCTCCCCGAAGTCCAACGTAGATCCTGCATCCAACTTTGCGGTACGCCTCTTGGAGGCGGCTGTTAACGTAGGGCAGTATGAGGCGCTGCGACAAGGATCGCCGCTGAGGCTTGAAACGGATGAAGTCTGTTATGAACGCGATCTTATCGTGGCTTTTCCTTGAAAGTAGGAGCTCCCAGAACTCATCCCCCACCACGCCGTCGTATTCACCTAGGCTTAGGTGACGTTCAAGAAGCCTGACGTTCCTCCTAACCCAGCGGTAGAGACTGACCATCTCTCCGAGGCCGAGTTTGAGCCTGCCGGTTGAGAAGGCCCTCTCAATGACAGGATTCAGAGAACAGAGATGAAGTGAGAGATTATGAATCCGCTCCCCCCTCTCCTCAAGGTACTTGACGGCGATTCCAGAACTAATCCAGTCGATTTCCGCCCAAGGCATGTGTCTCGCTAGGTTCACGTCCCTGACGACGTGTCCGAGTCCAACTCCGGACGTTGCGAAGAGCAGTCTCATCCAGAGGAAGAGTCTCGCAACTGGTGATAATTGTTGGCCAACCAGGCTGCAATGCCAGACTGTGGCAACACACAGATGTGGGCGACTCCCCGTAGAACCAATGTCCCAATGCCCCGAAAGATTAATCGGAAGCGGCGGCTGTAGGTTGGGGGTTGACGATGCCCCGCGCAACGGAGATAACTCTGCAGTCCGTCTCGAAGACCTACCACATGGGACAGGTCGCTGTCCACGCCCTCCGTGAGATAGATCTAGAGATCTCTGCGGGCGAACTGCTCGTCGTGCGAGGCCCATCGGGATCGGGCAAGACGACGCTCCTGAACCTCATCGGCGGCCTAGACACCCCTTCCAGCGGCAAGATCACCGTTGGTTCTGTAGATATTGCTGGGTACGACGAGAAAAAGCTAGAACAGTACCGCAGGATGCAGGTTGGCTTCATCTTCCAGTTCTTCAATCTTCTTCCAACTCTAACGGCCCGGGAGAACGTCGAGTTCGCACTCGAACTGGTTGAGGACGACCGCGACAAGATCCGCGAGAAGGCGTTGGAGCTGCTTGGAAGGGTCGGATTGGATGACCGAGCAGACCACTTCCCCAGCCAGCTGTCGGGAGGCGAGCAACAGCGAGTCGCCATAGCCAGAGCCCTCTCGAAGGACCCTCCCATCCTTCTGGCAGACGAGCCGACGGGAAACCTAGACCTCGAAATGGGGAGAAAGGTGCTGAAGGTAATCCAAGAGTTAAGTCAGAAGGATGGGCGAACCGTCATCATCGTTACGCATAACGCAGCAATCGCCGCTATGGCTCAGCGGGTTGTGCACCTTCGCGACGGACGGATCAAATCTGTTGAGGTCAACAAGCGACTCCTGGACGCAGATGAGGTCGAGTGGTAGACTTGAGGAAGATCCACCTGAAGCTGCTCCGCGATATCTCTAACCAGAAGTGGCAGTTCTCGGCCCTCGTGCTCATCGTATTCCTCGGCACCCTCAGCTTCTCCGGCATGACCGGGATGATCGAGGATGTGGAAAGATCCATAAACCGAACGCTGGATCAGCTACACTTCCAAGACATCCTCGTCACCTTCGACAGGCCCCTTCCGGCAAATGTGTCTGAGAGGCTTTCCAGCGTTGAAGGCGTCGGGGAGATCCTAGGGCGGCTCGTCTGGGACACCGGGCTCTTCCTGTCAAATGGCAAGCAGGTTCATGCACGCCTCGTTGGCATCCCCGCCACGGGCATGCCGACGATAAATCAGCTTCACCTTCTGAAGGGTCGATATCTGCATCCCGACGAGGAAATATCCGCCATCCTCGACCACCACTTCGCCGACTACCACCACATCGAGCCGGGCCAAAGCCTCGACATAGTGATAGATGGGGAGCACCACGCCGTTCAAGTCGTCGGTACTGCTATCAGCCCCGAGTACCTCATGGCGGTCTCGTCCAAGCAAAACCCCCTACCCTTTCCAGGGGGCTTTGCCATTCTCTTCGTCGACCAAGTCAAGCTGGAGCGTCTCCTAGGGATCGACGCCAGCGTGAACCAGCTTTGCATTTCTCTGCGTGAAGGGTCTAGACGTAATATCTCCCCAGTACTCGCGAAGATCGAGTCCTCTCTCGAAGGGCTACCCGTCAAGTCCATCTCGAAGAGATCTGACAATCCGTCCTACAACCTCCTGATGATGGACCTAGAGGACGGGCGAGAAATGATGAGCGTGGTCTCCGGTGTGTTTCTCCTGGTCGCCGCCATGTCAATCTATGTGCTGCTCAGCAGGATGGTATTTGCACAACGGGTCCAGATAGGAATCATGAAGGCGCTTGGATACTCGAGCTCTACGATCGCCAGCCATTACATGCTCTACTCGCTCATCATAGGTTTGTCCGGATCAGCGGCAGGCCTGATTGCCAGCTACCCGGCTGGCAGAGTTATCGCAGAGGCCTACGCACGAGAACTCGGACTGCCCTTCGTCCAGGCTGGCCTCCACACGTCTGCTGCCCTAGGTGCGTTCCTCCTCACCGTCTTTGTCTGCCTCGTCTCGGGATTCTTTCCCGCCCGATCCTCCGCGAAGATCGCTCCTTCCATAGCCATGAGAACAGATCCCTCGCTTCCCGCAGCTGGCGGATCGGTCTCACTGGTGGAAAAGCTCCTCGGAAGGCTCGTCAGGCTGAACACGAACTGGAAGATCGTTCTCCGCAACATATCCAGAAACCGCCGGCGAACAGCCACCTCCGCCGCTGGGTTTTTCTTCGCCTTTGTGGTCCTCCTATCCTCATGGTCACTTTTCGACGCCTTAAACTATACATTGGATCTGCAATTCAACAGGACTGACCTTTGGGATCTACATCCGGTCTTCTCACTACCCCAGCTCCCTACCGTCCTGGCTCGCATCACTAGCATCCAAGGCGTGATGCGGGCCGAGCCGACACTTGAAACCCCAGCCGTGGTAAGGGCTGGAGGAGCGGAAAAGGAGGTCTACATCGTGGCCATAGACCCGGGCTCTACACTCCACGGTTTTCAGCTACCTCCAAAGACCGGCCCGAGGACCGTCCTAAGGCCAGGAGTGATCCTCTTGCCCATTAACATCGGCCGCCAGCTCGGGATAAGGAGCGGAGATAACGTCTCTGTACGAACGCCCTTCAGCACGGTCAGCCTCGAAGCAGCAGTTGAAAGCAAGGAAGCCACCTCGCCGAGAGCTTACGTCAACCTCTCTTGGATCCGAGAGAAGTTTGCAGGAGGACTAGAGATCTTCAACGGGGTCTTGATATCTGTCGATAGGGACACGCTAGACGACGTAACAAGGGAGCTCTACCATCTCCCTGGCATATCTAACGTAGAGGTCAAGAAGGATCTTGAAGACGGATGGAGATCGCTTCTGGGTATGTACTACGTGATGATGGGTATCTTCCTAGCCTTCGGGCTTGCCATAGCCGGTGCCGTGATCTTGAACATCACGACGATAAACGTCCTGGAGCGGGAGAGAGAGCTGGCGACGATGCGTGCCCTCGGGCAGAGCAGAGGTTCGGTTGCAAGGTTGGTCGCCCTCGAGAACCTCTTGGTGGGGATTCTGTCCATCCCAGGCGGAATCGTCGTAGGCATACTCACCTCCCTGTACATATTCAGGGTCTGGACGAGCAGCTCCGATTTCTATTTCCCCTTCCACCTCTCCCTCCCAAGCTGCGTGCTTGTAACCATCCTCATACTGGTCACCGCCTTCGTCTCACAGATACCCGCCCTGAGAAAGGCAAACAGAATCAACCTTGCAGAGGCCACCAAGGTGATTGGGTAAGCAAGGTGCGACACAGCCCCTGTTGCCAAGATTTCTTTACCAATCGGTCATCGACATTCGCCATGGCCAAAGAGCCGGCGGCACTGTTGAGAGCCTCCTTGTGGTGGACGTCCGTCGTCCTGCTCACCCCACTCTTTTCAAGCGCCGGGGCTGGCCACGCCCTCGAGAAGGTCCATCTAGTCAAGCTTGACACCAACTGCACCTACTACGCGACGTTCCAAAACCACAACCAGAAGGTCCTGCAGAATAGCCACGGCATGTTCCTGACCTACCTTGTTGACTACGAGGACACGCCGCCGTGGCCGGGATTCTGGAGGCTGCTCCGCAGCACGGATGGTGGAGCCACGTTCAGCGTGATATATACGTCCCCAGAGGTTGGGTCGAAGGCTGCCTGTATCGAGACCGACGAGGCGGGAAACATATACGCACTCTGCGGAGATGCAACCGACCGAAACAGGCCGCTTCTGATCTTCCGCTTTCTCGCCGACAAGAACTTCACCGACCCAGACATCTGGAGTTTCAATGGGGCTGAAAGCGGAAAGTACTGCATGTTTT
Organism: Hadarchaeota archaeon (SeqCode); assembly: GCA_964460695.1. Classification (GTDB taxonomy): domain Archaea; phylum CAYQAE01; class CAYQAE01; order CAYVLA01; family CAYVLA01; genus CAYWSC01. The sequence continues at coordinate 27,917 of CAYWSC010000001.1, read as the reverse complement.
ACCGAGCTGGAAAGCTCTACGTCTTCAACCACTACGGCAAGATGCTTGTCATCAATGCAACCGATGGCCACTTGATCAGTTGGAAACAGGTAGTCGAAACCAGCGGCCGGTACGCGCAGACGCAGTATCCCCACCTCTACGTAGGACGGGATGGAACGCTGCATCACGCGTGGACAACCCAGAAGCTGGACAAGTACCTGTACTGGGACATCCACTACGCAAGAAGCCCAGACGACGGCAAGACGTGGTTCACGGCTAACGGCACCAGGCTGTACTGCCCGATAAAGCCGGACAACTCTGGAAAATCGGACGAGATCGTTCTCCCAGACGAGCTCGAGTACCACACGTGGCTCTCCAGCATGGTTGTAAAGGACGGCAAGGTTCACTTCGCCTATATGGCCCAGACACCCCAGCCGAGGGAGGAATACGTCAGGCTGGACCTTGTCTCTGGAGAGACAGACATACGCATACAACCAGTCTGGAGCGGAGACACCATATCGATCCTAGGTCTTGACGGCTTCTTCGTCACAGGGCCCGGCTCTTCCCCCCCTCTACTTCGTCGGCAGAACAAACTACACGCGAATCGGTGTGATTGTAAGCTACGACAACGGCGAAAGTTGGCACGACTGGGCCATCAGCGATCCGATACCCAACTCCATCTACTCTATCGGCGGCTTTCGCACGATAACGGAGGATGATTACATCATAGGTTCCTTTACAAGCCAGTACGGCAGCAGGGGCGATCCCTACTTCTTCAAGGTGAGGGTTTCGGAGAGGGGATTTGCCTTCCTGTTTCTCCTCTCCGGATTCTTCGTCCGTCGACGGATATGGCTACCCAGATGAGGCGGTCGTGCGGGATCGGTCCCAAGCTACGTTCATGGGCTTTAGCCGTAGAGCGCTAGGACTCTAGGGGAAGCAATACTCCTCCATCGCCTCGCAGATTGCCCTTATGTTCTCGAGGGGGACGTTGGTTCCGTTGACCTCGGCCTTCATCATCAGGCCGCCATCTGGTGAGTTCAGCCTCTCGACAGACTCCCTGATCTGGTTCCATATGTCCTCTGGCCTGCAGAAGGCAAACATCTGTCTGTCTAGATCCAGATCTATGCACATCTTCCCCTTGTACTCCCTCTCTATCCCTTCGAGGGTATTTGCCCTGAATTGCGGGTCGTGAACGGACACCCCGCACTCCACGAGGTCGTCTACGATATCCAGAAGCCTCCCGTCGGAGGAAAGTCCGACATGAACCCCTGCCTTGCGGCAGGTCATAAAGAGCTTCTTGAACATGGGCTTGATGTACCTTCGGAACTGTGCTGGACTGATCATCAGCCCTGTCTGCATCCCTATGTCTGTGTGGAAGCTCATGATGTCAACCCCTATCTCGAGCCACCTGTTTATCAGCTTCAGCTCGTGTTCCTCAAGCATCTTGATCAGCCTTGGGAGGCGAGGGTCACCCGTGACTATGTCCCGCATGAGGTTCTTGAACCCCCTGAGGAAGTAGAGCCTGTCGAAGAGACGCTCTCCGTTGCCAGACGTGAGAAGGCCGTGCTCTCTACGCCACCTTATGTTCTCCTCTATCTTCTTCCAGTCCCATCTCCCTCTCTCCGAGTAGACCAGCGGATCCGGCGGGCTGTAGCTCTCGAGGGCGTCCCAATCCTCGAGCGGGTGCCCCACCACCTGCCCCTCGAGTCCCGGTTGGATGTTCTTCCACACGCATCCCCAGTTGTCCGTGTAGAGCCCTTCAGCGTACGCAGGTGGCTTGGCATCGAAGTCTGTCTGTCCCCTCTCATACTTGCCGAAGAGCCTTGGATGCTCAAGGACGATGTCCTCCAGCTTCTCTCTGTAGTGCCTCCAAGTCGCTAGTGAGAATGAAACCGAGCATGGTATCCAGTCCGGATAGCGGAACTCCAGCGCCCTGAGGAAGTTGTCCCTGTACTCCCGGTTCGGATATTCGAACTTCACGAAGACATGCCCCTGATTTTCGGCCCCGAGGTCGGGTTGAAATACGTTTCATCCTCACTGCCTCGCCCCTCCCCTCCCGGGACCAAGAAATATAAGCAGTCCCTCGGATTCGAAGGCATGCGGCAGGGCACCAGCCGGGTCGCCCTTCTCCTCTGCTTAGCCGCGGTCGCGCTTACGATGCCAACATCTGTCGCAGGGCCCCATCTCAGCGCGGGAAAGCCCGACAGGATAGACGTTCTCTACATGAGCCGCTCCGATGACTGGGTTGGCGAGGATGGATATAGGCGAGACATACTACTTAGGGCGGATCCGTCGATGGACGTCGTCGGAGTCGAAACGGTGGGAGCCTGGTCGATCTGGTACGGAATCGTTGAACCCGAGCAGGTGAACAGAAAGATGAGGATCTATATGCCGAGGACCTATGAGGAGATGGTCTCGAAGTACGATCTCGTAGTCCTCAACAACGTAGCTTACGCTCATCCTCTGGAACCAGAAGTCAGGTTGGATCCCAGATGGCTTGTATGGTTCGTCAAGGGTGTCCGAGAGGCTGGAATGTGCCTGGCAATGTGGGGAGGCGACTCCTCCTGGGGCGGCCACGGCGAGCAGAACAATCCGTCGTGGGGAGAGACCGTAGTCGATACAATACTTCCCTTCGAGTCTCTCTGAGGATACAACCCTGATATCTACATGGGGCTTCCACTGCGACCCACCTCCGCAGACGGACATCCGCTATCCCGCCTTCCCTGGAAGACTTCCCCTCCAATAGGCCTCCTTAACAAGGTGCAACCCAAACCCGGCGCGACGCTGGTCGCTGAGGCTGTCTCGGGCGAGACGAGGTATCCATGGATAGCCTACTGGTGGTCGGGCAAGGGCAAAGTCGAGGGAGAGACCCAGGTCTTCTACAGCCTCGGCTGCGGGGGTCGAATGCAGACCGAGTGGGACTGGTGGCAGGACTTCCTGATATACCTAACCTATTTCGCCGTCGACAAGCCTATTCCGCAGGACGTCTACCGGGCACACAGGCTAAGAGACGAGATCAACACCCATGTCGCAAAGGTCTCGATGCTGGTATCCCTGCTCGAATTTGTCGACAAGTTTGGAGCGAACACTAACAAGCTCTACAAACAGCTAGCAAAGGTAAATTCACTAGAGAAAGTCGCAGAGGACCATTTCAGGAAGGGCGAATACGACCAAGCCTCGCAAGTCTTCGAAAAGGTCCACAAGGCCTGGGCCGATCTGAACGCAGAGTCTGTGAAGGTCAAGAAGGGGGCGCTACTCTGGGTGTATACAGTCGAATACCTCGCCGTCGCCGGCTCCGCAATGTTCTTCGGATCAGTTACCTGGGCACTTATGGTGAGGAAGAGGCTTTATCGCCCGGTCAAAACGACCAAATTCGCTTGAACGCCGCGGCATGATTTGGAGACATGCTACCTCAACGTGACGCTCATATGCCCCTCCCTGATATTCTCTCTATGATTACAGGGCCGCGCTCCCCGCTGGACTTGGTCTCGATGAGTTGAATCATTCCCATGTGGGGAAACATGTGTACGCTGTTCAGGACCACGTGCACGCGGATCCTCTGCCCCTTGCCTAGCCGCGGTAGCTCCACAAGACCCATAGGAGCATCTGTCATCGATCTACACACAGCTGCGCCGACCCGCTCAACCCGCCCAAAGCAGAGGGTTTCAGACGGCAACGTAATCTTGATCCCCCGGACCACGGTGTCTCTCCTGAAGAAGAAGTCTCTGCAGCCCCCGTAAACCGACACGTTGCCCTCCCGGGCGACATCGAACGCATAGAGCGTGTAGACACCTTTGAGTTGATCTGGGCCCACGAGAAGGGACATCGCATCGGTAAAGTCCATGACGACGATCTTCCCATCTTCCCCCTCACCTCGAATACACGATAGGCGTCAATCCCTGCCAATCGGCCAAGTTCGTCCAGCGCCCTCTTTATCTCGAAAAGCCGCGGCACATTCTGGACCATGTACTCGAACTTCCTTCCGGTCGTAGTGTTCCAAGGCTTCGACAGAGCAATTCCCACCTGCCGAACGAAGAACTCGAACCTTATGACCAAGTTGTCGACGCCACGCGTAGCCATCAGGTCGAAGGAGTACGATAGAGTGCCTTGCTGCCCACCGACGATGCTGGCGGGCATTCGATGGGACAGGAACCTGAGGGCCTCTCTAGGGCTCCTCTGAAAGGCGACTAGAGACAAGACTGTCGTTATGACCAGTATTATCGCTAGAAACCCTACAAACCGCCTGTATATTCTACGCCCCTCCTCTCGTGACCCCGACCTCCCTATAGAGCCGTCTCCTCACCACCAATGCCCAGAGCAAGAACAAGAACTACTGCAGCAAGCACGAAAAGTTCGTTGACATAGAGACCAAGAGGGTGAGGCAGCGGTAGGAAGTCATTCGATCAAAGGGACTTGGTATACCTACCCTACGTAAACCCTGACTTGGAGCCCTTTCATCTTCACGATCCAACCTTCTGATGTCTTTTCCAGCTCACTCTCGTCTTCCCAGAGGGGCTGGAAGCCCCCCAGGTCGAACCTTTCTACGCCCCTTATCATCACGTCGTGCTCAAATCGATCCTCGTTCGCCAAGACCAGCATGGCCTCGTCCCCGGACCTTCTCATTGTGTAGGACACGCCCACTAGGGCGGGGTTTTGACGATTGTCTACTTCGACCGAGATTCGCCCGGCCTCCCCCGAGACGAGAAAGCTTTGCAACCCGCTGAGCTCGGAAACAGTCTTCATAAGATGGGCTAGGAAAGCCGCAGGCCTATCCTCGTGATGCGACCCCCACCACAGCAACCCAGTAGCCCCGTGAGCTACGGCATCCCAAGCCATAAACCTGAACTGATCAAGGGTTGGATAGGCTCGCCTTCGATTGTCCTCCGGCCTTATCGTCGACCAGGAGAAGGCCTGCTCTACCACCCATATGTCGTGGGAAGGGGCTGTCATCCTGAATCTGTCCACGTAGCGGCCTATCAGGGGAAGCGCCCTAGCCTTCGATTCGGACTGCGGCACCGGGTAGTAGTCAAAGCCAACGATGTCTAGGAATGGAAGGCACCTCGCGAGCGTGTCCTGATCGCTCTTGCAAGCCTCGTTCAACCATATTTTCCGGGAGCCGTCGAGCCGTCTCACCAGCGCGGAACCGCTCCTGAGCCCCTCGACAATTGCCTCAAGACGGGTGAAAACCCTCTTCCTGACGCTTGGCTCCAGCGCCCAGAGCCTAGTAGAGACACGGCCATCTTCAAGCCTACACGCGTTCCAGATCGCCTCGTCCGGGGCCTCCCAGACCCGTAGTGCAGGGTGGTCTCTTAGGTTTCGAACCCTCTTCTCCAAGGCCTCCTCCGACTTATGGTCGCCCACAATCATTGGAACGGGAACCCAGCCCATCATTCCATTCTTGTGGGCCCTATCGAGATCCTCCTCCGTGTGGCACCTCAGGAGGTTAACCCCTGCCGCAGCCCATTGGGCCCATTCTGCGGCGTCCCTCGGCTGCTCGTACATTCCGAGGGGGTAGACTGGATCACCTTCCTGTGTGAAAAGCATCTCACCGCCGTCGGCTACCGGAAGTCCTGCCTTTAAAAGATTGGCCCGCTGCCCCCAGCCGACGTAAATGTATTTATGCCGCCGCCTCCCATCTGCCCCCGTCTGATCACCCGCTGCACTATGGAAGTTGATGAGGGATTGTTTTGAGCAAGCTTGCGGTGAGAGGTGGAAAACCGGTCAGGACGAAGCCATTCCCCGCCTGGCCCGTGTACGACGAGCGCGAACTGGAGGCGTTGAGGGGTGCCCTTGAGAGCGGTGTCTGGGGAATCGGCGGACAGAGACAGGCCGAACTGGAGAAGAGGTTTGCCGATTTCCAGCATGCGAAACATGCCGTTTCTGTCACCAGCGGCACCACTGCCCTCGAAATCAGCCTCAGGGCGATGGGGATAGGCTGCGGCGACGAGGTCATCGTCCCGGCGTATACATTCATGGCAACGGTCACAGCCGTGCTCTACGTCAACGCGATCCCCATCTTTGCGGACATAGAGCCAGACACCTACACCCTTGATCCGAAGAGCGTTGAGTCCGTGATTTCGGACAAGACCAAGTGCATCCTCCCCGTACACATCGCCGGCCGCCCCGCCGACATGGATTCTCTGAAAAAGATCGCCCGCGACAACGACCTGTACATACTTGAGGATGCCTGCCAGGCATGGGGATCCGAGTGGAGGGGGAGGCGGGTAGGCGCCATAGGAAACATGGGATGCTTCAGCTTCCAGTCCTCCAAGAACGTGACCAGCGGTGAGGGCGGAATGATAGTGACCGATGACGACGACCTCTACGTGAAGGCATGGTCCCTCCACAACTGTGGAAGGCTGCCGGAGGGCGAATGGTACCAGCACCCACTTCCAGGATCCAACTGCAGGATGACCGAGTTCCAGGCCGCCATACTTCTGGTCCAGCTACACAGAATCGATGAGCACACGGAGATCAGAATGCGAAACGCGGCCTACCTGGACTCCAAGCTATCCAAGATCGACGGCATACAGACCATGAGGCAGGACGAGAGGATCACAAGACACGCCTACCACCTCTATATCTTCAGATACGACCATGAAGCGTTCGACGGTGCTTCCAAGTTCGAGTTCGCCAATGCCCTCGAGGCCGAGGGAATCCCTGCAACTCCTGGCTACTCTCGACCCCTGTATGAGGAGAAGTACCTGGAGTATTTCAAGAAGTGTCCCATCTCGTGCCCATACTACGGAAAGAAGGTGGATTACTCTAAGACCTCTCTCCCGGTCACAGAGAGGGCCTGCTATTCTGAGGGGATCTGGCTGAAGCAAAACCTCCTGCTGGGCTCCAAAGAGGATATGGATGACGTGGTGGCGGCCTTTGAGAAGCTGAGAGAGAACGCGGCTGAGATTCGGCCTCCAAGGTCGCCTTGACGGACGGGCCGGCGGACTAGCAATACAGCTAGATAGAACATCTTGACGACCGAAATGGCCGTTAGGGACCTATCACCAATAGGAGGGAGTTGATTGAAGGTAGGAAACTGTGCGATAGTCATTCCCGGTGCCCATGCTCCGGAACGGGTCGCTGCCGAGGCCCTGAGAGAAGAGGTCGAGATCCGCGCCGGGGTCGGGTGGCCCATAGTGGATGCATGGCCGGATGACCGGCCAGCCGTCGCGGTATCCCTGTCGAGGAACAAGACGCTTCTTGGAAAACCCGTTCCCAGGCGGACAGGGTCAGCACCAGAGAACGTGGCCGAGGGATTCCGCGTAGTGGTAGACAGGAAGGCCCAAATCATATGGGTCATCGGCGCCGACCGGCGCGGGTGTCTCTACGGCGTGGGACTTCTCCTCAGGATGCTGCAATTTACCCGCGACTCAGTAGTGCTGGAAGAGGATCTTGACATAGCAAGCTCTCCGAGATACCCCATAAGGGGACACCAACTCGGCTACAGGCCAACTGCCAACTCCTACGACGCATGGACACCTGACCAGTACGAGCGGTATATAAGGGAGCTTGCCCTCTTTGGCACGAACTGCATCGAGAACATCCCCCTCCAAGATGCTGATGTCAACGAGCTCATGAAGCTCCCCCGTAGGGAGATGAACCGGAGGATCAGTCTGATCTGCGAAAAGTACGACCTGGACTTCTGGGTTTGGACCCCAGCAACGGTGGATCTCTCCGATCCGAAGCAGGTTGAGGACGAGGTCAGAAAACACGAAGAACTCTACAAGGACTGTCCGAGGCTGGACGGCGTCTTCGTTCCGGGGGGAGACCCAGGCAGCAACCCGCCCCAGGTGCTCCTCCCCTTCCTTCAGAGGATATCCGAGAAGCTAAGACGCCATCACCCGGGAGCCGGGGTATGGGTCTCCCTTCAAGGCTTCAAGCCCGAAGAAGTGGACTACTTCTTTAATTACCTCGAGGAACACAGCCCAGACTGGCTGCGGGGAGTGGTGTCAGGCCCAGGCAGCCCGCCGATCCCGCTGACAAGGGATAGACTTCCACAGAAGTATCGCCACCGCCACTACCCGGACATAACCCACACGGTCAGATGCCAGTACCCAGTCCTCTGGTGGGACCAGGCCTTCGCCCTCACATTGGGCCGCGAGCCGTGCAACCCACAGCCCCTTTACTACTCGAAGATCCACAATCACTTCGCCCCGTATACCGACGGCTTCCTCTCCTACTCGGACGGAGTCCACGACGACGTCAACAAGGTCGTCTGGACGAGACTTGCCTGGGACCCAGACATCCCTGTCAAAGATATCATCCTAGACTACTGCAAGTTCTTCTTCGGCGACGACGTGGCCGAACAGGCGGCTCGAGGAATATTCATGCTTGAGAAGAACTGGGAGGGACCCCTTTGGAGGAATGAGTCTGTCGAGAAGACCCTTGACCACTGGAGACGACTCGAAACCCAGAGAACGGACCTATCCTCGAACTGGCGCTGGCAACTCCTCCTTCTCAGAGCATACTACGACGCCTATACCAGACGTCGCCTCCTCTACGAGCAGGAGCTGGAGAAAAAAGCAATGCAGGTTCTCGAAGAAGTTGGACCGGGAAACGCGGAAGAACCGATGAAGCGTGCCCTAGAGTTGGTGCAGAAGGCTGACCGAGAGAACGTGGCGCCCGAGCTGAGGAGGAGGATTGAGGAGCTATGCTACGCACTATTCGACAGCATCGGGCTTCAGACGAGCGTTCCACGGTTCCATGCCAGCGGATACGAGAGGGGATGCGTCCTCGACTTCGTGGACTATCCGCTCAACAACCGATGGTGGCTTGAAGACGAGTTCGAGAAGATACGCAAGATGGACGACGAGAGGTGCAAGATAGAGCGCATAAAGCTCATAAGGGAATGGGAACATCCACCAGATGGAAGCTTCTACGACGACGTTGGGAACGTGGCCAAGTCTCCCCATGTGCAGAAGGGTCTCCAGCAGCCCACCTATGCATGGTGGGATAGCGGATTCAGCAGGGCAAGACTCTCCTTCCAGGTCTACATGCATAGGCCCAAGCTGAGATACGAAGGTCTAGACCCCGATGCTAGCTACACCATACGTCTAACTGGATATGGCGAGGCCCTCCTCGAGGTCGACGGTGAACGCGTCCAGCCCACTAGGTATGAGAGAGAACAGGGCAGCTTCAAGGAGTTCCCCATCCCGAAGAGGCTGACGTCCAAGGGGTGGATAGAGGTTGGATTTGCCGACCCCGGAGAGCAACACCTCAACTGGAGGCACCGATCACGCATATCAGACATATGGCTGCTTAAGAGCAGTGGTACCAAACCCATCTCATGAACACGCGGATAGGGACGCCTCCTCTTCGCCGCCCCAGAGAGACGGCGGGCCGGGTGGAGTTACCGCAAAACATCTCACCCAGCCCTAGTGTACCCGACCCCCCTGTACAGCTGCCTCCTCACCATGAGCGACCAGAGAAGGAAACCCGAGAAAAGCAGAACGGATGTAGTTGCGAGCCATTCAACGAGATATACCCACATCAGCGCCCTCTGCTTGAGCTTCACCGTCGCTACCTCAGTCTCCTTGAACAGGTCGAACGCTTCCTTCATGACTTGTTCACACCCTTCGAAGTCCTGCTGGACGTACCGGTCTCCCGCCTCCCTGTTCAATTCCTCAAGTCTGGCCACCATCTCGTCCACGCTTCGAGTCCTGGCCCCGAACTTCTCGACGAAGTCCTTCAGCCCTAGGAGAACTGCCATCCTAGTCCTGAACTCCATGAAGTAGCTCCTAGCCATGTGAAAGGCTTGAACATCCTCCGCGACTTTTCTGTGTGTAGCGTAGAATATGAGGTTCATGAGAATGTCAAGGGCATAGATGTTGTCGCTGCTGGTTCCGCGGTAAGAGGACCAGAAGGTATGCCCGAAGGCATCGCCCGTTGTCATGGTTCTTCCCTTTCCATACTCCCAGACGGCGATGTACGGAACGTCCCTGTACCCCGGGAAGTTGCCGACCTGGTACGCCAGCGCGGATGCCCCCGGCCTGAGTATGATGAACCGCGAATCCTCGCCGAGAAAACGCTCCACGCCGAGGGGTATGAAGGGCGTGAGGACTGGGACGGGAAAGTCGCGGTTGACGACGATGTGAAAGGCTTTCGTCTTGCTGGTCGCGCCCCCGAACTTCTGGACCACAAGCGGCGCATCGTTTGGAAACGCCTCTTGAAGAACAGACTCGACCCAACCACCGTAGACGTCTGGAAACTGGCTCATGATGCTTGCCGTGTTCAGCCCCCCTGATCCGTCAACAATGGCCCTGTACATCCAGTCGAGCTGCGTCTTGCTGAAGAGACTCGTTACGGGGGAGTTGAGGAGGATGAATTCGTAGCTGCTGAGGTCCTGGTAGCTCCTCGGAAAGTATATCCTGATGAACCTGCTCATCGCCTTGTCCCCGCCTAGGATTCCTCTAAGATCCCTTGAAGGCACGGCAAGATAGTCGACCAGGGGCTCCGCCTTGAACCAAACCTGCAGGGGGTTTACCGACTGGTCTATCTGGCCCGTAAGCAAGACCCTGATCTTCTGCGCAGAACAGGCCTGCGCTGAGAGTGCCAGTGGGACGAGAAGCCACAATGCTGCAAGCACTGCCCTCTCTCGGAGAGTCCCTCCTTGCACCCTCTCATCCCCCTTCTAATAGGGCCTTGGCTATCAGACCAGCATACTCCCTACATCGTTCTCGAATCTGCTCCCTGGACTCCCCCGACGTGGCGTAGATTCCCGGGACCGACCTCATTCGATGGTGGAAGCCGAAGGCTAGCTCGAGCATCTTTATACATTCCTCGGCATCCCTCCTCGTCCCTGCAGAGGTGAAGCAGCCAAACACTTTTCCTGAGAGATCGCCTGAAGTGTATAGCTCTATCGACTCGTCTACCAGGCGCTTCACCTGCCAGGACATATTGCTGAAATAAGTCGGAGAGCCCAGCACAAGTACATCAGCAGCCCTGAGGTCCCTAACCCTGCAATCTTCAATGCGCCTAACATCGACATCAATGCCGCGAGAACGGAGTCCCTCGGCTATCTCCTCTGCCATGAGTTGGGTTCCGCCGGATCGCGAGTAGTATGCAACCAAGGCCTTTGGTGCCATAACATCACACCTCCCGAGCACCCGACATTTGTCCCAACGGATTCTCGTGTCGTTTGTCCACACTGCCATAGGCGCAATGCCGCCTCACTCCTCTTCGAGGGGCACAAGGATCGTGTTCCTTGCAATAACAGCGCACGCCGCAAGGCCTATGACCCAAAGCACGGCCAGGACGATGGTTCTACGGCCCTTCTTGGTGCGCTCAATCCTCTCCAGGTCCTTTGCCAGCGTCTCCTCCTTCTCTATCATCTGCGCCATCCTCCTGTGCATATTCAGCCCCTTGTCTCTGAACCAAGAGGACTCCATCGCCCAGACGACCGAGTTGGTGAAGAGCCTTACGAAATTCTCATCGGAAACCAGATTGCCGTAGTATATGTCCACTCTGGATGCCTTCACGACCCAGATTCCCGGCATCCCTACCGATCGTCCGCCACGATCACTCTCCGCAACGACAACTAGAGGCGCGCCTATCTCCTCATCCATATACGCAACCTGGTAGTTGCTCGGAATCCGCAAATAGTTTCCATCCTGATCAGCACAATAGTAGGTACCCATGCTCACAAGGTCAAATCTATCTGGAAGCTCCTCTCCAATCTCACCGGGCTCGACCGCCACATAGGTTCTAACTCTTCTCTTGGCCGTCCCCGTCTGCTTGATGGATCCGTTGGCGAAGGTCGGGAATACGACGCTGACCAGCCGCTCCAAACCTCTGTGCTTGAAACAGATCTCCCTGATGCCAAGCAGCCCACCGCCGTTCTTGAAGAAGGCGAGAAGAGGTGTCTCAAGCCCCTCTAGCTGCCTGGCATTGTCCGAGTATATAACGAGGCACGCCGTGTTTGGGAGGGCTGTCGCCCAAATCACCTCGCTCTGGGTGTCCAGCAACTCAACTTTTGCCCCGCTCTGCCTGATCCTAGTGTCGTTCCCAATCAAGGAGGCAAGCATGCCGGCAAAGGTGCGGTCTCCAGGGGCGTAGAGATAGATCATGGGGGTGACGTTGACGTCCTGACTTCCCCCGCACTGGGCTACCAGAGTCGATAAAGCCAGAAGAAGCGCAAAGAGTAGTTTGACGGTTCCTGCAAGCCACCTCTTCTTTGCTGTGCGCTTCACGCCCGCCACCCTCCTGACTTGATGATGTTCAGTATCGGCTCTCCCATGATTTTGGCGTCCACGTAGATCTTTACCATCTGGATCATCGCGATCGGCGTCTTCATAGGCCGGGGCAATGCACCACCCCGTACGGAGAAAACAACATTCACAACATCGTCCTTCTCCACCTTTCTAAACGTCAAAACGCCGCTCGGGGCCTGTGAGAGCGGGAGCTCCCCCGACCCAGCCTTGACCTGGTCGTCCGGTACATATCGGTGCTCCGCCCCTCCCGCCGAGATTGCTAGCCCAAGCAGTGTTGCATTGGCAGCCCGGAAGAACCCCGGGCCGCCGACAAGATAGTAGCCAGCGCCCGACCTGTTCATCACGCATCCAAAAACTGGTGAAACGCTGGCTGTGGTCTCGTTCCCACACACCGCCTCTAGAACTCTAGAATAGTCATGCAGCAGAAGCTTATACTCCTCGCCGCCAATCTTCACATTGGCCTCAACGTCCTCGGGTAGAAGACCTATGGCTGACGCCTTCTCGGAAAACCACTTGAAGGCCTTCACATTCATGATCATATCCTTGGGCGAGCTGGTCTCGTTGAACACCCTGTCCGGGTCTACAAGCTCGACCGCCGGATACACGGCTGAGTAGAGGGCATAGAACCTCAATTGCGCCTCTTCAACGCTCCTCCGGAACACGACTGAAAATGAGAATGCGCCGCTGCCAGGCTGAGAGACCTCTGGAAACTCGTTCTTCAGAACCTCCACGGGCTCAGCCACTCTCTCCCTCGCTATTGAAGCAACAATGAGAGAGGAAAGAATCATAGACACGGCTGCGAGACCCAAAACCCTCCTCCCGACCAACCACCAACCCTCCGGCCGGCTGCGGGTAGCACACAAATCTTTTATATTAGTTTTGCCTTCCCCTTCCCCGCGCCATGCGGCCTCCTTCAAGACTCCTCGGTCCATCTCTAATCATTCTCCTGATAGTCGCTGGACCGTGCGGCGCGGAGAAGATAAACGCGCTGATAGTCGGCCACGCCGCGATAATGCAGGTCATGAGGATGTTCTTCGACAACGAACCTTTGATCACCTATCAACCGGTGATAACCAGGGGTATTGAAACAGTGGATGCGATGAAGAAGCAGATCCGCCTCTACTACCCCAGGACGTACGAAGAGATGAAGAAATACGATGCAATACTTCTCACCTCCCCAGAATACTACCTCCTGACCAATACGCAGGATAGGTGGATTCGCGACGCGATAAGGGAGGGGGCTGGAGGAATCAACGATGGGAGCCTTTTCAGCATTGTCACCGATATCAACACCGCCTGGGCAGCCTCACTTGCCCAGCAGGCCTTCCCCAACGATGTCGACGCCGTTCTAAGCCAGCAGTGGAGGATGACAAACTCATTCAACATCTTCATAAACAAACAAGCCAGGTACCCGATCCTCACGCCGTTTGTCCCCTACGACGTTGAGAAGGTCTCTGCCTACTCGGCCCACGGCCTTGTGGTAGCTAGGGAGGCCGCCGAGACCCTTGCCTGGCAGACAGGATTCCCGGGAAAGGGAAGGGTCGGCTACATAGTAGCCTGGGAGTACGGAGAGGGAAGATCAATAACTACAGGGGACTTCCTCGGAAACGGCTGGCTCGGCTACCCCAGCTTCGGGGGGAGCGGCAACCAGTACTCCCCCGACATTCTGATGAACATGATCCTCTGGATAACGCACCGCGGCCTGATAACCAGGGACACTGTTGACATCTTCCACAGCCTCAAAGGGGTCATAACAGAGTTCGTGACCAGGCTCTCCGCCCTCATATCCCTGAGGGACTTTGTAGACAAGTTCGGGGCGAACACCGAGAAGATTCAGGACGAGATCCTCAATCTTGAAGACCTCTACAACGAGGGGACCAAGAAGTACGTCGACCAGCAGGACTTTTCCGGGGCCTACAGCGATCTGAAGAAGGGCCTTGAAGAGTTCTCAAATGCAGAGGCCGTCGCCCAGAAGGTTAAAGATAGGGCGCTACTCTGGATATACATCATCGAGTGGCTCATAACAACATCAGCGCTGTTCATCTCGGGATTCATACTCTGGACCCTCATGGTGAGAAGACGCCTCTACAGAGAGGTGGAAGTCACAAAACTCACCCACGAAAACCAATAGAAGGCTTCCGGCCTTACAGCTTGCTCCTCCATCTCACTTGCCCCATTCCTTCTTGACCACTCCGGAGGCCCTCGTTATCTCGACCTCCCTGTACAGCCTTTTTCTCACCATCAGCGACCAGAGGACAAACCCGCATACCATGGATGTCCCGCTGACAGCAAGCCATTCAGAGACGTATATCCACAGCATTGCCCTGTCCTTGGCCTTCGTCATCTCATTGCTCAGCGATACGAAGCGGTCCAGGAGATCGTCGATCGCCGCGTTTGCCTCTTCGACATCCCCGTCGATATACAGCCGCTCCGCCTTCGAGTATTCAGACGCCATGTCCGCCATCTCCACTTCGAAAGGCCTCGGATTGGCACCAAACTTCTCGATGAACTCCAGGACCATATTCGCCATGGCCTTTTCATCTCTATACCGTATGAATTTTCTCCGAGTGGTGTGAGTGAGTTCGATATCGTCCGGAAACGGGAGCCCAGACACGAAGGTCACGTGATTGTAAACGAAGTCAGCCACATAGGGCCATGCTCGTTTGGTTTCCTGCGGCAGGGTGTCGTAGCCAGAATCCATCTGAAGGACCTTCCCCTGGCCATACGTACCAGTCACAATTGCAGGTGTCCCCCTGCCTTTCCACACGGCCCAGACTACTGTTCCCGGCCTCGGCTTAAGGTCACCGTGCCACCCCCAGTTCATCCTGTACTTCTCGATTCCTGGGAGACCTAGGAGGGGTCCCTCCTTGACAACCCTATAGTACTGCCGTCCGTAAATCGCCTCTATCTGATTTATTACAAATTCTCCCGGGAAGAGCTTGTATATCTGGAGCGTTGGCCACACATCCATTCCGGCGTACCCGGCGACCCTATAGGCGAACTCTATGAGGCATAGGCCGAAGCCGTTCTCCACCGCCCGTCCGAACCAATCTATGGATCCCCTGGGAAGCACCTTGGGGTGGAAGTCGTGGAAGATCGCCACGTCGTTGTCCTCGAAGAGGCCCTTGTAGCTGCGCGGGAGATATATTCTCGCAAACCGCACGGCGTCTTTATACCCGACGATCTGGATGTCGCACGGAACAGTTCTGGTTAGCTGGATCCTCGGCTCAGCCATTAGCCAGTCCAGAACCATCCTGTTGTAGGAGCTTACCTCCCCAACGAACATCACCCGAACCTTGCCCGTTGCCGGATCGCTCTTGCACATGCCGCAAGCCATCGAGAAGCCGATCAAGAGCAGCACGGCCAAGAGCTTCCCTCTCATGGCCAGCACGTGGAAAGCGTCGGACATAAAAGTTGCATCCAGCATCCCGCGAAACATCCTCACCGCGACAGCTGCCCGATGCTTGCTGCAAGACCATTGGGGTAACCACATGGGAGGTGACTGGTGAGTGGTCGCCGTATTTGGCTCTTCCTGCAACTCCAAAACCCCTGGCAGCTCTGCCTGACGGCTCGCCGTCCCGTCCCTATCTACGGGCTTACTCGAAGGGGATCGAGACCCGGTATCTCGAGCAGTAATGCTTCCCGGCTCTGACCACATTGTACCTGCAGAACGGGCACAGATTCTCCGCGGGTTCGCCACCACAAAGCTCGTAGGGCATTTTCTTCTTCTTTACCCCCGTCTTCTCGGCATGCGACCTCCCTCTGAGCAGCAAAGGTACGGCTATGGCCCCGATGACGATGACGCCAACCACGACGTATATTACGGGTACGCCGCCTCTCCCTGCCGCAACTTTGCCCGTGAAGCGTGAGACTCCGCCTGCAGTGGCAAACCACACCTCTCTTTGACCGACCGCTATATCCCTAACGTCGTTGTCTGCGAGCCCTTTCGACCGATCGTAAATCGTCGTCGTTCCGTCCTTGTCAAGAGCTGTGACACCCGAGCCCCAGCTTCCACACCATACCGAGGAGTCCGTTGCGACCGATCCTACCAAGTTGTCGGCAAGGCCTGTTGACTTGTTGTAGACCACGATGGACTCCTCCGCTGGATCGTACCTACACACTCCACCGGCACCCGTTCCGACCCACAGGTATTGTCCGTCTGAGGCTAGAGAGAGCACCCTGCTGTCTGAGAGGCCTTGCTCGATCGATACCTGTTTCTTGTACGAGAAGCTGCTAGCGTCCAGCCCCAAGACACCGTGCGCCCTGCTCCCGAACCACACCATATCGCCCAGGACGCATACAGACGACAACCCCTCGTCAGGGAGCCCGTCAGTTTTTCTTACCGTCTGAAACCTAGCTGGTTGAGCGGAAAGAGGCAGCCGGCTAGCCCCGGCAACTGTTGCAGCGTATAGGTAGCTGCCATCTATGGCGATGTCCTCCACCCTGTCGTCAGCCAATCCGTCTCGCTTGGTGTAGGAGGTCCATTCGCCATCTTGGTAGCGGAAGATGCCGCTGCCGAAGGTGCCGAACCACACCTCTCCCTTGCCTATTGCAATGCTAGTGACCCTCGCCGCCAATCCAGGTGGGAACAGCGCGACCCATGATTGATTCGATTCGACAAATCTTGCCACGGACCCGTCGAGCCCTGCCCAAACATCTTTCTCTAGAGCTGCGATGCTGTAGACATCGCTGGACGGGAGCCCGTCGTCCTGACCGAAGTTGGCCCACACCTGTTCCTGACAGGTAACCGCGAGCAGCGACAGGAGGACGCCCGCCAGCAGTAGAAACCCTACTCTTCTTCGACCTCTGCTTTGAAGGTCAGCTTGTACACAGCCACGATTGCGACAATGCCCAGTATTGTAAACACGGCCAGCTTCGTTGTCCTCCTTAGGGAAGCCTTCTTCTTCCACTTGTCTGCCTCCTCTCTCAGCCTAAGCTTCTCCTCCTGCGACGCATCTATCCTGGACTTGAACTCCTCCAGCCGACCCTGGTAGGAAGCCTTGCCTCTCTCCGCAACCCACTTGAGAGAGTTCTTGAAGAGCGTCTGGAAGTTCGGGTCGCTGATCACTGCGCGATAATCATCTGGCCCGCCTCTCTCAGTAACGCCGAATGCAGGAAGGGTCACAGAGCGCCCCCCATTCTCATACGCGATCACAGCCGGGACCATTCCATCCTTGTACGGACTGCCCTTCACCTTCGTCTTGTAAACGAATGTCACTTCACCCTCTGCAGGCTTTGGCGGCTCCTCCACCCCTCCCTTTCCGGTCGTGTAGCACCAGTTCATCATAACGTCCGTAAAGAACACCTTCTCCGGGAGCCCATTCGCGACGGGGTGCGTCGGATCCGCGACGAGATAGTAGTGTCCCATCTGGAGTTTCCCGCCCACTATCCCGATCTGCCCCGGCGTGGACCTGTTGGCAAATACAGGGAACACGGTCTTGGATAGGTTTCTGCAGAAGGCGACGTCATTCATCCCAACGAGCCCGACTCCTGAACGGAACAGCTCGTAGATAGCCTTCTCCAGGTCCTCGGGGGTCCTAGAGTAGAACTTGGAGGTGTCCATCTGCTCTGGAATCTTCTCCTCGAACAACGATAGCACACCTGCGTAGGTCTGGGGATATCCGAGGTACTCAGCGAACTCTCCCAAGGAGTGGACAACCACAGGGACCAGGTTGAGGGAAGTGTCGTTCCTGATTATGTCTGCAAGTGCCGCTGCGTATCTGTCGAAGGTCGACCCTTCACCAGTCATTGGATGATACGCATTTTGGCAGAGGATTGGAACTATCCCCGGCTCGTCGGCCACCCCCACCGTGACGCTTCCAAGGAGAATGAAGGCCAGCGATGCGACGACAAGAGAAACCCTCTTCACCTTAGGTCTCCTCCTGATACCCGCCATTGTCCATTACGTGAACCTGGAGCTTATCCTCGGCCAGCTCTCCGTCTATCTGGAACTTCACCATGTGGATGACGTATCTGGACTTTGAAAGCTGCTTCCTGAAGAGCACTGGGTACTGTTCATGCCTGGACATTATCCTGTATACGATGGAGACGCGGTCGTTTCGCTTCAGATTCCGAAAAAGCACGGTACCGTAGGCCGGGACCTGGGAGATTGGCAGGGTTCCCTCTTCACGCTGCCCCTTCTCCTTTGCTTTCATATAGACGGTCTTGTTCGCATTTAGCGTAATCTCGAGTGACTGCAGCGAGAAGTCCTTCATGAAGAAGAAGTCGGGCACCCCTTCGAATAGCCTGTCGATCATCTTGGACTTGTTGACTAGCAAGACGTAGATACTCCGGTAGTGGGAAGAGCCGACGGGAGGCAGCACTGCGCTGAGCTGCGAGC
Source organism: Hadarchaeota archaeon (SeqCode) (assembly GCA_964460695.1). Taxonomy (GTDB): domain Archaea; phylum CAYQAE01; class CAYQAE01; order CAYVLA01; family CAYVLA01; genus CAYWSC01. The sequence goes on along the minus strand of CAYWSC010000001.1, from coordinate 9,389 downwards.
TGAAATCGTAGACTACAGCCGTCTCCCTCCTTCCATCGATCTCGACCTGGGTTACCAAGACCTGCGGTTCGTAACCCGCCTTCCTCAGCAACGAAAGCTGGTTGCTTATCTGCGCAACCTGCTCCCCTGCCTTCTCCAGGTCTTGTACCTTGCCCGTTGACCCACTGAAGATGGGCTCGACCTCGATTAGAGACGCGAAGTGCACTGCCACCTCAGTCAGGTCCTCGCGGCAGATGAAGGCCACGGAATACTTGTCCTGATCAAGGTCGGATGTACCCGAGAGGGCCCTACGAGGGTAGGACTCGTCGATCAGACTCACAGGCGTCTCTATTTTCTCCCTGATCATGTACATAGAGATGAGAGTTCCAACTATGAGCGAGATGATCAGAACTCCGATCAGTCTCCGTTCGACCTTCATTCCGATCCTCCCATCCTCGGAGCGAAAAAAAGGAAAAGGTAGGGTGGGCCCTACCTCTTCAGTCTCCTCAGATAAGCCAAGGATATCAGTGAGAGCGCTGCGAAGATAGTCTCTGGTATCCCGTAGAAGTTTGTGTTCTGGATGGTTCTGTACTTGAGCGGCCATGGAGTAGTCGTGTAGTCAACGTAGAGACCCGGCGTATCCAACAAGGAAACATTGCCCCGCTCGTCACCATACAGCATCTCTGCCACATGGTCACCATTCAGATCAACGATCACCGGCTGGTTAAACGTAAACCTCCCCGCATTCACAGCCTGGTAGGTCCAAGCAAGACTACCATCCTCACCATTAAGGACATAAATCCTGCCATTAGACCCACCCAAAATCACATCAGGCTTACCGTCACCAGTAGCATCCGCAATGATCGGATCCTCAGGCAAGAACCCATGCAAAACCTCACCAGTAAGATCGGCGGTCCACACCACATCACCCTTATAATCAACGGCATAGACCTTACCCGTCCTCCTCAACGTAAACACCGACTCAAGCTTGCCATCACCGTTCAAATCGCCCAAAGCAGCCTTACTCACCCTGACACGCTCACCAGTATCAAAGACCCACTTACGAGTACCAGTATCGTCGACACAATACAGGCGTCCCTGGTATGCTCCTCCGGCCACGATGTCCAGATAGCCGTCGCCGTCGATATCCGCTATAGAAGGCGCCGCATTAAACCGATCACCCTGCTCGACCTGACTCACCCAGAGAGGCGTACCATCACCCTTCCAAGCATAGATGGCATACAGAACCTCGTCCTCCGAAGTCATCACCACATCCAACTGACCATCACCGTCAATATCCGCAACAGCAGCAGTATTCTCACCAATAGACCCGATAGGAGCCTCCCAAAGCTCATTACCATCCGCATCAAACGCGAAGAACTTCTTCAGCCCCTTCGAGCCCACCAGGATCTCCAGCTTGCCGTCACCATTGACATCCGCAATCGCAGGTGCACAGTACAACTCGCCGCCGCCACTCAGATCCTTAGACCAAAGCAGCTTACCAGTATTATCCAGCACGCGCATAGTCCCGTTCCTAGCATTGAAGACGATCTCCAGCTTACCATCACCATTGATATCACCGATCGCAGGATTCCTGATAATCTGCGCCCCAGCATCAAACTCCCAGAGAATATTACCACTGAGATCTATCGCATACAGCTTCCCAGTCTCCCTAGAACCAACGACAACCTCACTGACACCATCACCATCCAGATCAGCCGCAACCGGCGGAGACTCAATCCTACCACCAACATTAACAGTCCACTGAGGCATCCTCCGCGACAGGTAGTTCACATTGTCGAATGTCCTTCCTCTGTATGGCCACGGTGATGTGTAGTCATCCACATACAAACCGCTCGTCGACAGCAGGCTCACGTTTCCCCTCTCGTCACCGTAAAGAAGCTCAGCCACTTTGTCGCCGTCCAGATCAACGATGACGGGCTGATTTCCTCCGAATCTTCCTGAATTGATCGCTTGGTACGTCCACGCGATGCTTCCGTCGCTACCCTTCAACGCATAGATCTTCCCGTCAGATCCGCCAATCACCACGTCGGGATTTCCATCACCCGTTACATCCGCCAGCGCAGGAACCTCTGGCTGGAAGTTGTGGAGGACCTCACCAGTCAAGTTGGCGCGCCAAAGCTCCTGGCCCTTGTAGTCGACAGCAATTACTATCCCCGTTCTGCGGAGTGTGAAGACCGTGTCGAATTTGCCGTCGCCGTTCAGGTCGCCGACCACTGCTTTGCTCACTCTGACAGGCTCGCCGGAGTCGAACATCCATTTCCTGCTTCCGTCTGCGGCATTCAGGCAGTAGACACGTCCCTCGTAGGCACCGCCGACTACAATGTCCAGCTTGCCGTCGGCATCCACGTCCGCTATCGAAACGGCCGCGTTCAGTCTGTCGCCAGGCTCCACCTGTGCGACCCACAGCGGCGTACCGTCCGCTTCCCACGCGTACACGGCATAGAGGACCTCGTCCTCCGAAGTCATCACCACTTCCGGTTGACCGTCGCCATCGATATCCGCAACAGCGGCGGTGTTGTCACCGATAGCTCCGATAGGAGCCTCCCAAAGCTCATTACCATCCGCATCAAACGCGAAGAACTTCTTCAGCCCCTTCGAGCCCAATAGAACCTCTAGTTTGCCATCGCCATTGATGTCAGCTATGGTGGGCGCGCAGTACAGCTCTCCACCCCCGCTGAGATCCTTTCGCCATATCAGTTTGCCGGCATTGTCGAGTACCCAAAGGGTCCCGTTTCGTGTATTGAAAACGACCTCCGTCTTGCCGTCGGCGTTTATGTCGCCTACTGCGAGATTCCTGACTATCTGGTAGCCAGCATTGAACTCCCAGACTATCTGACCTGTCTTGCCGTCCAGCGCCGAGACAGCGCCAGTCTCCCGGCATCCCACTACGACGTCGGGATACCCGTCGCCCGTTATCTCGGCCACTACCGGCTGGGCCTCTATTCTCCCACCGATATTCGTCGTCCAGAGCGGCTGAAGTTCCGCTGCAACCGCTGGTACAAGCGCTCCCAGTCCGACCAGAAATGCTACGAGCACGATCCCGGTCGGAATGCTACGTAATACTCTGCCCCTCACTTTCATTCTACCTCCTCGCTCCGAGTAGGTGTTTCCAGCACGGAACAAACCTTCTCTTAAAGGTTTCCTCTTGGCATTGTGCACCCTACTTCCACTTTGTAGATCTAGATTGTACACTGTACGAACCACGAGAGTAGAAGCGACGAGCTTGTTCGGCGGGGCAGCGAGTATTACTACACCCTTCCGATACACCTCTCCCGCGTTAACAGGCCTTGTCGCCGGATAGAATGATCGTAGGTGGTCAATCCTCCCGTACGAGCGACGGAGATGGGAACACTTTTTAAACCGAAACCGGCTTGGAAGAGCGCAATGAGCCGGTCGATACAATTCTCACTGATAGTGGTCGCAATTCTACTGCTATCTGTTCTACTGCTGTCTGTTCCAGCGGTGGCTAGGGAGCCGAGGAGAGACCCTGCCACTGGAAAGGTCCGCCTCCTCTACATAGGGGACTACGTCGGCGCCGACACGCCTGCTCGACTACTCGAGCAAGAGCCCCTGATCTCTGTTCGCGGGGTCCCGGCGACTCTGGCATGGTATCAAGAGAAGTTCATTAGGAAGTTCATGAGGATATACATGCCCCGATCCTACGAGGAGATGTCTCGAAACAACGATGTCATCCTCTTCAGCGATGCCGGTGTCCGTCTCTTCGAGCCTAGGCACTTCCAATGGTTCGAGGATGCAGTCGTCAAGGATGGATTGGGCCTAGCCATGATAGGCGGAGTTGAGAGCTTTGGAGCCGAGCCAGGTAGACCCGCTTGGATAGGTACATCTGTGGCGAAGATCCTGCCTGTGGAGGGAATCTACCAGAGCTTCAATCCTGCTTTCGGCGTTGTCGAGATAAAGAAGTGGGATAACGAGTTCATCCAAAGCCTGCCCTGGGAAACGCTTGTCCCCCCCATGAACGGGTTCGATAGGTTCAACGACCTTATTCTAAAGGACGGCGCTGAACTTCTCGCCGTCTTGAAGGCCGGAAACCTGGAGAATCCTTTCCTTGCAACATGGCTACAGGGAAATGGCAGAACCTTCGCAATGGGGGCGGATTGGACACCCGGGGGCGGTGTGTACTTCATGAAATGGGAGTACTACGGAGACTTCGCGAGCAACCTGGTGCTTTACGTCGCTGGGGTGCGCGTGCCCGCCGAACACAAGCTTAGACACATCTTCAAGACCCAGATAGCCAAATACGAGGATCAGAAGCGGCTCTTAATGGCCACAATAGACTTCGTCGAAAAATTCAATGCTAACACCCGGACCCTCACCAAAGAGATCGGGGACAATGAGGCGAAGCGAAGGGAGGCCGAGCGGCTCTACATTGCCCAGGACTTCCAGTCTGCCGTCGAAATGATGGATGAGGTAATCAGCAGGGCGCAGGATCTGGCCGACGAGTCGGTCAAGCTCAGAGATAGGGCGCTTTTCTGGGTATACGTCATAGAGTACCTCGTGGTCACGGCCACATGCCTCATAACGGGAACCATCTTGTACAGCCTCATGGTCAGGAGACGCCTGTACAGGCAGGTCTACGTGACGAGAGGCAAGGGAAGGAGGCTGTAGGCGAGTTTCGAAAGGATGAGGGTCCTTCAAAGCAAGAGAGGCGACCACTTGCCAGCGACCTCCGTCATCACGACGTTCGAGGCGCGATGTCTATGTTCATACTGAAGATTTAACAAGGGGACAGGGGCGCGGTGAGCCGTGAGACCAGCAAGAACCCAAACTGGACTGCTCCTGGTAATGATGGTGTCTGTCCTACTGCCCCTGGTGACCGCGTCCGAGCCACGGCACGATCCAGAGACGGGAAAGATCCGACTCCTCTTCACCGGGGAGTTGCACGCGAACGTCAATCTCTTTGCCGACTGGTATAGACTCGAGCCGAGGATAGACATCGACATCGTGCCTTGTTCAACCCAAGACATGCCCCTAAGAGATGCGAGGAGGCAGGTCAGGATGTACATGCCCCGTACTTATGACCAGCTCGTCAGCCAGTTCGACTGCATACTCCTTGAGGATTTGAATCCCGAGGTCCTTGCGCCCGGCTTCACGACAGATCTCAAGAAAGCCGTAGTGGACGAGGGACTCGGAGCGATCCTTGTTGAGTTCGTCTACTGGTTTGGAAACGGCAACAGAATAGACCTCTGGATGATCTCTCCCTTCTACGACATAGTGCCTGCCGACATCACCTTCGGCCAAGAGATCCCAAGGGGCATGGACAACTACTACCAGCTCATTGCCGAAAGCGACGTGCTAGACCTACCGGGTATCGAAACCTACCCAATGAACATAGGCCATCACGGAGCTATGCAGGCAAGACCCGGGAGCAAGGTTCTCGCCCGATGGAGAGGCACAAACTACGATTGCGTCACCTTCTCTACGCCTGGGAATGGTGCCATCATCCAGATAGGCCACGGATGGGACAACATCCCCGCAGAAACGACTAGCGGATGGAGATACCTACAGGACTATGCATACAACCTAGTATTTGCCACCACGCGCCACGAGATCCCCAAGGACCTCGAGCTCGTGAGAAAAGCCAGGTCCCTCATAACAAGGTCGGATGAGGTTAGATCCATGGTCTTCTCGGTCCTAGAATTCGCAGAGATGTTCGGTGCGAAGACGCGGTCCCTGGCAGCCGAAGTCGCGCTCATCGACGAGAAGCGAAAAGCAGCCGAGAACAAGTACATCCAAGGCGACTATGAGGGATGTGCGGCGGCCTACGACGAGATCATTAGCGAGTACGAACAGGCGGAGGAGAAAGCACTTAGGCTGAAGGATAGGGCACTGCTCTGGGTCTATCTCATCGAGTGGCTAGCCGTGAGCGGAACCTCGCTCCTTTCCGGCTCCATCCTCTACAGCCTCATGGTGAAGAAGAGGATGTACCGCCAAGTGGCACTCACGAGAGCCGCGTCGAAGAGGCGGAGCATGTAAAGCTGTCACCTCGGCTCCGGCCTTCAATAACGACCTTTGCCTCTTCTTCTCAGAACGCCGAGTAAGAGCACTAGCAGGCCGGTGAGAGGGATACCATCCACCACGACGTACCAGGCCTCAAGACTGCTGTAGATATATGATTGTCCGAGCCCCTCCTGTCCCTTAGAGATAAACAGACCTGCCAGCCAAGCCTTCCCTCTAGCCCCCGTAGGGATCGATAGATTTCCAGGCTCTTCCATAACCCAGTTTATCGCCTCTAGGATCTCTCGATATGCTTCTCCCCTCGTGTCTAGGAGTATTTGGAGTGTGGATTGTGGGTCTGTCGTCGCATTGGTGGATGCGTAGTTCAGTGCCCTCTCAACTTGCGGCAGCCTTCCCAGACCTATGCTCGAGTAGAAGAGCGAAAGGTTCGAAAGCTCGTTCGTCAAATACCAGATGCCTGTCCTTAGCAGGTCCTCCTCGCTCATCCCGTAGAGCAGACACGGAATTCTCTCGGGGGATAATCTCGGATTCGGACCTTCGAGTCGAACCGTGGAGGCGTTCCTGTTCGTCCCGTAGTCATCTGGAAAATAGATAATGTCGCTGGGCGTTAGCAGCTTGATCTCCTCACGCTTGCCGGCCGAGTTGTACGATCCGATCACCATCGAGACCTTTCCGTCCGGAGAGAGATACGGATCAGCGTAGAACTCTGGCCCGAAATTGATGCTGGGCAGCATGTTCGCATGTGTCTGGTTGAAATAGATGTACTGCCGAACAACCCTGATCTCATCCTCCGCCCACTTGGGTATGGTCCCGTAGAACCATGTGGCGTCGCAGAAGCGGACCGCGGTTTCCTTCTTTGAGATGCGTATCCACCCCCCGACGCCGGCGACTAGGGTAGCACTGATATTCCTTTCCTCTAGCATAGCTCTGAGGCTCTCAGCGAGCCCCCTGCTTATGCCTTGATAGGTGTCTGCACCCGAGGACGCGCCGGTCCACGCACCAACCGGCTTGTGGGTGCTGAAGCCCTTGAGAATGGCCAAAAGCCACCAATCCTCCTCTATTGGGAACAGGCCGAGGTTGAATTCGGGGTTAATCTCGTATACCCTGTCCGCCACCCGCTTGGCCAGCTGGTAGGTCCTATTCGCCTCCCACTCCCGAAATTCCTCAAGCAACCCGTTGGATCTCAGCCAGTCCCTCCGCCTTCCCAGGGGGAGATCCGGAATAGTTCTTCCGGTGTCCCTGGCATAGCCTTCCATCGCTTCGTCGTCGAAGGAGTACATCCCCCGCTGGAAGAAGTCCACCCATACGCCTCCCACAGACCTGCTGTAATCCTCCGTATCCCAGACTACTCCCCAGATGGGGTAAAAGAGGGAGAGGTTCGCCAGATAGACGGCGGGAGCCTCCATCATCTCTCTCCACCAGTCCTCGGATACAGGGGAAGGTTGGGTATCCATTTTGTTTCCGAACTGATCGACCGCCCTTGAGTAGTCGAACTCCTCCCCCCTGCACCAGTACCAGTACAATCCTGCAATGAAGGTCATATTGTTCTCTGCGCAGGCGACGCTGAACGGAACGACCCAACGCTTGATCGCATCGGGGTTGTCCCACTCCCAGTAGCCATTGTAGTAGAATGCGTCGAACCCTATCTGCCTAAAACCAGACATGTTAGAAGGCTGCCAAAAACCCCATCCAGCAGGATAGTAGACCATGGAAAATGGAAGCTGCTGAGAGTACACGACACACGCCAGAGATAGAACTATCATCACCGACGCTGAAACGCGGAGCGTAAGACCGGCCATAGCCCGCCCCCCATCAACCGGCACTTTTAAATCTTCGGGAGCCTAGAGCCTAGGGGTCGTCCCCGGCTAAGAACGAGCGGTTGGGAATTCTGTAAGCGGCTCCATCTCGAGATGCCCCACGGTACTCATCCCCAACATATGTCCTTTCGCCGCGCTTCCCACACAGGGTCACCCGATAGTCCAGCGAGATCTCAACGCCTTGGAAAGCCAGGGCCGCGGTCCCCCGCCCTCTTCGGAGAAGAGCATACGAGGATCAGAAGAGCGGCGAGCACGCTAACAAGTATGGGAGAATATGGAAGCACCTCTTCCACGGAGTACCAAGTCCTCAGGCCATCATACAAGTACATCCGGCCTTGACCCGTCCTGTTCTTCGACATCATCAGAGATCCAAGCCAAAGTTTGGTTTTCGCGGCGGGGGGAACCGTTAGGTTGCCTGGCTGTTGCAAGACTGTCGAGAGGACGCTTGCCGCTTCATCGTACGCCGCCTCTCTTGCCTGTATGAGCCTCGAGGCAACCTCTGGATCGGTGTCTGCTTTCCCAGCTGCAAAGTCCAATGCCGAGAGCACCTCAGTCAGGTCTCCGAGTCCCGCCGAGGAATAGTACCTCTGCAGATCGGTGAGCTCCCTTCTCGTGAACTCAACCTTCATCCGCGTTAGATCCTCGTCTTTTAACCCATAGATGAGGCACGGGAGATCCTCGCTTCTAACCGATATACTCGGGCCGCTAATAATGACCGGAGCTAAGTTGTCCTGACAGACTAGAACCACGCTTCCGTCAGTCGTGAAATTGATAGACGGGTTCAGGGTCTTTCCCCCCTCGTAGGGGGCGAGAATCATCGATACGATCCCAGCAGGTCCCCCGTAGGGTCTAGCAGAGACATCTGGGCCAACGCTGAATACCTCAAGGCGATTCAGATGAGTCCGATTAAAGTACAGGTATCGCCTCACAATGCTAATCCTCGTCTGCAGCCCTGGAGAGACCTCTCCGAAGGGATAGATCCACACGGCCTCGCTGTTCCGCACACTTTCCTCAAATGGAGCAAGATCCGCCCCGGCTAGACCAACCACGAAGTCCGCATGGATGCCCTTTTCCCGGATCCTCTCCTTGAAAGACGTAGCCATCTCCTCGCTGCATCCACCATAGGTCTGCCAGCCGGTCCAAGCGCCCGCTGGCGCCTCGGAGGTTCCGAATCCCTTGAGGACTGCCCAGTGGAACCAGACATCCTCCAGGGGGAAGAAACCCAGGACGAGCTTCGGGTTGATGGCGTGGACCTTGTCGGCGACCTCCTTGGCGAGTTGGTAGGCCCGGTTCTGCTCCCATCTCTGGAACTCCTCCAATAGCCCGTGGTCCCTGAGCCAGTCTCGCCTCTGACTCGGCTCCAACCTCGGTATTTCGTATCCGGTGTCCTCTGCAAATCCCTGTAGCGCCTCGTCGTCGAAGCTGTAGTACTTGTGCTTGAACGCCTTGTGATCGTAGAGCTCTACGTCCCATATGATCCCCCAGATCGGGTAGCGGAGCGACAGGTTGGCTATGTGAACCGCTGCGGCCTCGATCATGTTCCTCCACCAGCCACTTGAAATGGGGGACGGCGTGGTGGGCTCCACGTTGCCA